>NZ_JBHVSK010000003.1:40193-185517 GCF_042885235.1 Paenibacillus sp. NPDC058071 | reverse complement strand
ACGGAAGCTCCCCATGAACAGATCAGCCGTGCAGAAAATGGAGGTTCTCCCCGTGAACAGATCAGCCGCGCAGTAAACGGAGGTTCTCCCCACAAACAGATCAGCCGTGCAGAAAACGGAGGTTCTCCCCACAAACAGACCAGCCGCGCAGTAGTCCGAGGCCCACCCAATAAACAGATCAGCCTAGCTGCTAACCGAGGCTTCCTTCGACTGCGGCGCCTCGCCCGGCTTAACAAGCTCGGCCGAGGGCTTTCCGCCGGCTGCTGTTTTGGCTTTACCTTTCCGCTGCTTGTGCAGCCAGACGGCGTACTCTAGAGGGCGGATGATCGCGTTGCGGTAGGCGTCGGTTTCGCCGGCTTGCGCGAAAACTTCCCTAGCCGGCTTCGGGTTGACCTCCAGCATCCAAATTCGCCCCTTATGGTCGATGGCGAGATCGAGCGCCAGTTCGCACAACCGGCCGTAGCAAAGCTCTAAATATTGCGCCACGCCGACCCCGAATCTTTCTGCCTCGGCCGTTATTTCCGCGACCCGCTGATCGTCGCCAATCCACTGCTTCAGCAGCTTCGCCATGGAAATCGCTTGCCCGCCTCCATGAAGATTGGAGGTGACGCTGCCAGACGCACCGATGCGTCCGGCGCAGCCGGTCATCTTCCACTCGCCCTCGCCGTTTTTCTGAACGAGCATTCGGTAATCGTGAACGCGGCCACTAGGCAGCTTAAGCTGAATGCCCTGCTGAGCCAAATAGCGTACGCTCTTCAAGTTCCAGGACGCCAGATAGCCGCTAAGCGATGAAGCCGAAAGACGGCGCGGGCTAATGATACGGCGGTCCTGATCGCGGCCTTGAATGAGCAGGCTGCCCCCCTGTTTCCGCTCGATGCGCAGAATGCCGCGGCCTCCCGTGCCATTGATCGGCTTCAAATACAGTAGGGGATATTTGCGGATCATTTCGACAACGTCCTTCGAATCCTCTACCATGCGGGTGGCAGGCATATACGATTTGAATCGTTCATCCTTCGAGAGGATGCGGTGAATCGTATATTTATTTCGCAGCGGACGGTTAAGGAAAGTGAGATGGCCGTATTTGCTCCGGAAACGCTTGAGCTGTTCGAAACGGTAGGTCCGTTGGATACGGCAGCGGTCGAATATCATGTTCGGAAAAGACGTCCATTTTCGTGACCAGGAGCGGCTTTCCAGATCGTAGTACATCGCGTGAATCCGGTTGAGCTGGTAATTGACATCCTTTGGTGTGAAGACGATCACCTGCAGCCCCAGCTTGCGGCCTGCGAGCGTCATTTTACGGTAAATATCCCGTTCCTCTAAATGACCGTTCTCATTCATGTACAACGTCAAAATGCCGAGTACCGGCAATGCCATCGCCGACCCTCCTTTCGAAGCGAAGCGTTGGTTTCCCGGTAGGTCCCGTATGCATCGAAACTGCCGACAGGCCGAGACTAAAGCAGAGGGCTAGGCTCGGCGCATTGTCGGTCGCTACATGGCAGACAAGCTTCCCGAACTTGGCGACGAGCGCCTCCATCATCGCCTTACCGACGCCTCTCCCTCGCATACCGGGGTGAACGACGGCGAGGCAGTCGCCTTCGCCGCCGCCTGCAGCGAAGGCAAGCCCGACGAGGCGCCCGCTCTCCTTGGCGACGGCTATGGCCGCCGCGTCTTCCGCGTCGCCATTTGCCGCCAACGAGGACGGCGCCAGTCCGTGCAAGGCACGCAATCCAGCAGCCGTCAACCGCTGTTCCCCGTATTTGACTGCAAATCCGAGCAAACGGTTACGCTCTTTGATCCATTGATCGGGGGCAAGCAATTGCAGCTCCATCGTTATGCGCCTCCGGCTTTCTCGGTTTTGGATTTCGTTAAATAGGTACCATATTGAAAAATGCGCTCCAGCGATTTTTTGCGAATATGAGGCTCGTCGAATTTCATCGGCTTGGAGTTGGCTTCAAAAAACCACAGGTTCCCGTCAATGTCGATGCCGAGATCCATGGACATTTCGCCGAGCAGCTGTCCCGATCCGCGCTCGATTTGCCTTGCGATCAACAGCGAGGCTTGCTTCGCTTTAATTAATATTTTACGCGCATGCTCGTTGCTAAAAGAACTGCTCAGCAATTTTTCCGGGTCTTCGATCATCCCGCCCCGTGGGACGTGGGTCGTAATGCTGGCGGAGCCGGCCAGCCTCGCGCCGATGCCCGTTACTTCCCAGCGGCCGAGCTCGTTCTTCTGAACGAGCGCACGCAGGTCGAATTTTCGTTCGTTATAGGAAGCGAGCAGGATGCCTTGCTGCGCGATATAGGCTTCGCCGCTGCTTTCTTTTTGCACGCGAGCCCACAGCTTGTAAATGGTGCCGCAAGTATAGGTGGCGCTTTTGCGGTCCTCTTGAATTTTCAGCAAATAAGGCATCTGCTTTTCGGGCTGCAGCTTGATCGTCATGATGCCTTTGCCGGCCTTCCCGCTTTCCGGCTTCAAGTAAAGAAATGGGTGCTTCTTCATCATGCGGCTGAGTCCGTTTACCGTCATCAGCTTGCGGGTTGCAGGAATAAACGGTTTGGTCATTTTCGACTGCTTGAGCCATTCCATGAGATGCCATTTATTGAAAAAGTACGGGTTGAACAGTTTGACGCGGGGATCCTTCATGCAAGCTTTAATCTTATCCCGAACCGTCTTCTGCATTTCGTCCTCGCGAAGAGGAATGCGGTTGTAAATGATGTGGGGAAAAGGCATAAGCTGTTGCGACCAGCTTTCCTCGTTCGCGTTGAACACATAGCCTTTCAGCCTAGATCGGCTTAAATACAAGTTTTTTACGGTCAGTACATAGACGATAAATCCCCGCTGCTCGCCGGTCTGAATCAGATCGGCAAAGTTGCTGCGGTTGCCGCGAAACAGCTGAATGTCGTCATCGATCGTTAAAATGGCCAGCACGGGTTTCCCGTTCCCCCGCAGCCCCTCCGTTCCTTCATGATCCGGAAGCAAGCTTTCCATTAGGCTTCCCCTCCTTGAAACTTGCTCAAGTAAAGGCAGTGCTCAATGATGTAATCGAGCGAAGCGCGTCCCTCCGAACGCAGCAAAGGATGTTTGAAAATCGATCGTCCCGGCTTGGCGTTCGCTTCGAACATCCAAATCTCACCGTCTTTGTCGATGCCGATATCCAATCCCAATTCTCCCAGCCGATGCGGGTAGTTGCGTTCAATTGCTTCCGACAGCAAAATCGAAGCTTCCTTCGCTTTGTCCAGCACTGCGGCTGAATTGTCGCCGAATGTCCGGCCGAGCGCATATTCAGGCGTCATAAGGGAACCGCCGTTTTTAACATGCGTCGTCACGCTGCCGCGTCCCGCTTTCTTTGCACCGATGCCGACGGGCACCCATTCGTTTTTGCCGTTCTTGTGCATGTGAAAGCGGAAGTCGAGCGGGCAACCGTCGATTTCAACGAGGCGAACGCCCTGCTGCACGATGTAATTGCTAAGCGAGCTTCCGTGCCGGGCATGCAGCATACGCATCAGGCTGTTGAAATTGGAGAAGCGGAGCAGCACGTTTTTGTCGCCTTTCCGATAACGGGCGAAGTAGCCTCTTTTCGGATGATAGGTAAGCCGGTAGATGCCGATGCCGAGACTTCCTGCTGTCGGTTTGAGATATAAAAACTGATGCTTCTCGAGCAGCGCTTTTATTTTTTCCGAGGACGGACCAGACACCGATTCCGGCAAATGATGCAGCGCCTCCGGATCGTTGTCGAGCAGCTTGTAGACATCGGATTTATTGAAGAAGCTCCAATTGAAGTAAGGTATTTTTTTGCGGACGAACCGCTCCCGAAGCGAGCTGATCATCGCCGATGTTTCCGCCTTGCGGCTCGGCAAGCGATTGTAGACAACGTCCGGCAGCGGCACTGTTTTGCGGTACCAACCGCCTTGAGAGTTGAGGAAATAACCGTAAACCGTCTCCTGCTGCCAGTTCACATCGGTTGGGGAAAAAGCGAACATGTAGCCGTTGCGCTCGCCGGAGCGAATAATTTGCTTAATAAAACCCGTTCGGTTCCCGAATGGAGTGAATTCCGAGCTAGGCATGTTGGAATCGCAAAGAATGCCGACCAGCGGTCCGATCTGAACTTCGTTGTCGCCTGAATTAAGCACGCGAATGTAGCCGGTTTTCGGCACGCGGATGGATTGGCGGACGCCGGCGGACAAGTAAAGATGATTTCCCTGCCGCTTAACGGGACGCACGGCAGCGGTGACGGTCTCTCTGCCGAACTTTAAATGCACCGTCTTTTTGCCTGTCAGCTTCAGTTCTTTGAGCAGCGGGTTGGACAAATAGATGACTCTATCCGATTGTTGCGAGAAATGCACGTTGCATGTTGTCGAACTCATGGATGAACCTCCTGAACGTTGTCAGACCGGACCCCGATTATCGGTAAGGGGCGCAGGTCGTTTTCGGGGGCATAGGGTTTCGATTTGCGTGAAAACAAGAGCGGCTGCTGGCCGCGCGACAACAATCGCGCATAGTGGAGGGGACGCTCGATCGAAAGTCGAGCCGCCTCCTCGTCGCCCGCCAGCTCGAAGGAGGAGCGACCGGGCCGGGAGTTCGCTTCAAGCAGCCACAGCCGGCCGATACGGTCGACGCCGAAATCGATGCCCAGCTCGGCTAGCCTGCCAAAGCGGCTTTCCAGCTGCTTCGCTGCGAGTATCGACAGCGTCTCGATTTCCGCGAGCAGCCGGCCGGCATGGCGCTCGCCAAACCGCTCGGCAAGCTGCTGCTTTGCGGGGCGAGCGGTTCCTCCGCCATGCAGGTTGGAGGTGACGGAGCCGGCATCGCCGACCCGGGCGGCAATGCCGGTCACCGACCAGCTGCCCGTTCCGTCCTTTTGCATCAAGGAGCGAATATCGCAAGGCCTGCCGTCCTCATCGTTCAGTTCGAGCAGCGGCTGAACGATGTAGGAGGTAGAGCCGACGAACCGTTCCAATCGCTGCTCCAGCTTAGACAGCGAAGGGGAGCGGAGGCGAAAGACGGCGTTGCTTCTCGTTCGCCCGTCTGCTAGCCACTCTTCGCTGAATGGAGAACGGCGAATCGATACCGCTCCTTTGCCTTGCATGCCGGAGGCAGGCTTTAGAAAGAGGCCTTCCGGGTGCTGAGCAAGCAAAGGCTCGAGCCGCAGAGGGCGCGTAAGCGGCACGGTTACTGGGAGCGAGCGCGCGATACGCGATTCGGAGAGCAGCGCGTCGTGCACCGCCGGTTTGGACGGCAGACTGCCGTTTAACCGAACGAACGTTTTGCGTTCACGCAGTTGGCTCAGTACACGCTGCACAAGCAGTCGCTCCTCAGCGTTTTTACACAGGCTGCGATCATACACGACGTCAGGCCATTCACAGCGCTCCAGCATCCAGATACCGCGCCGCAGCACGCAACCGGTCAAGCGGCCGGAGATCGGATCGTATTGCGCAGGAGAAAAAACGTACAGGTCGATAGGAAGTTTTTCCGCCGCTTGACTGAGCCGGGCAAGGAATTGCCGCTCCGGGAAGATCGGCTCTTCTGCGGGAGAGGCCGTCTGAATAGAGGCTACTAGTACGCCGAGCTTCGCTTGCAGGTTCATCGCTGCCGCCTCCGTTCAAAATCCCGATAAAAATCGGGAATACTGGATAACCATCCGGACGGACGGCCGTATTTTATGATCGTTTAGCGGCGTGTTGTCGTTTTTGGAAGGTTTGGAATTGACCTCGAGCAGCCATACTCGGCCTCCGGTGTCGAGTGCGAGGTCGATACCGAGTTCTCCGAAGTGAGCCGGAATGTTCGTCTCGACGCCTTTTGCGATCGCCAAGGCCGCCGCATGAAGGCGTGAGGACGCGTCTGCACGGCCGGAGGTCATATTGGATTTGCTCACCGCTTCGCCTACACGGCTGAGCGTTCCGCCGCGAGCGAGGTTGGATACGAAGTGCTGGCTGCCTGCCGTACGGGCGACGATGGAGGTAACGGACCATTTGCCGGACACGTTCTTCTGAACAAGCGCCCTGAAATCGACCGGTCGTCCTTGAATTTCGATAAGCGGCAAGCCTTGCTGGATTTGGTAGCGGATCGACTTCATTTTGGTCGAAATGGTCGCATACAGTTTGAGTAAGTTCGGATACTGCTGGCGCCTTGCCCCGGCGACGGTCGCGAAATGAGCCATATAGCCGCTGCCTTCTCCGCGCGTCACGCGGATAATGCCTTTTCCAAGACTGCCGCGCACCGGCTTCAAAAAGATATTGTCGTAGCGCGAAGCCATCGATTTCAGCGTCGTATAGCTTCTTAGCGAATGCGATTCGGGCAGGTAGCGGCTGACCGACGAGTCTTTTTTCAACGCTTCGAACACTTCGGTTTTGTCGAGAAACTTTTCGTTGAAAACAGTGGACTGGTACTTTTGCTTGATCTCTTTCAGGAAAGCTTGCACATTCGGTTTGTTTTCCAGCTTGCGCGACGTAAGCCGATTGTTGACGACGTCGGGCGCCGGCACCGTCGTTCTGCGCCAGCCGTCCGCATAAACCCAGCCATTGACGTCGCTGGCGCTGCCGCTGCCGCTGATCTGGCCAGGCGTAAAAAAGTAAACATAGGCGCCGTTCTGGGCGCAGCCGTCAACGAGTTCCTTGCAGAACATCGTTATCGAACCAAACGGCTTGTCGGGCATGCCGGTATAATCGCGGCTGACGAGCACACCAATCAGCGGACCTACGACCATCGTCGAAGAGCCTTCCTTATACTGCATGCGAAGGGTTGTGCTGCCGAGAATGCCCATCTGCTTGGCAAGCCCCTGACTGATGCGCATCCCATCATACTTCGAGACGGGGATGACTTTGATATGCTGCCGAAACGCTCCGAATTTGAGTAGAACGGGCTGGCCCTGCGGTATTTTCCATTGCTTCAGTAACGACTCGCCGAGCATCAGCGTATCGTCCGTCAGCATGCTTGAACTGATCACCTGAACGGCCACTTTCGATTTGAGCATCGTGAATCTCCTTCCGAGCAGGAGGATGAAGGCGGTTTGCGGGCGGGAAGCCACTAGGTGTTTTACACGAATTACTTCATCATATGAGGACATCTACCCCTTGGTGATTGGCCAATTTTTTGAAAAATGAAGCTTGCTGCTTATCATATAGGCTCTTGACGAGTCATAGGATAGAAACAGGGACAAGCGAAAAAATGGAAAGCGGATTGGGGGAAGGCAAGGCGATGTCGAAGGGAAAAGGGCGTCATGTATTGTATTTGTTTGCAGCCGTCGGGATGCTGGTCTACGCTGTGCCAGAGGTGAAATTGGGCGCGCCGTGGGCGCTTGAGAACATATTCGGGGCCGTATGGATACTGTTCGCACTGCTTGTTATTGCTGCCAATTTTAATGCAGTGCTGCTAATTAACGAGGAGAAGAGCAAAGAGCTCGAGCGGATCAAACGAGCGAAGAAGCGGGCGTGGGAGCACCGGCTGGAGAAAGCTGCGTCCGGTCGAATCGGACGCGGAGCGAGAGGCTGAGCAAACCAAAAACCGGGGCCGCTGGGCGAGGGAAATGAATCCCTTGTCCGGCGGCCCCGATTTTTGTCATTTAGCGATTATCCAATCGGTTATAGCCGGCCGTTAATCGATATCCTTGAACTGGATGACTTGCTTGACCAGCTTGTAAACGGCTTCCTGTTCCTTTGCGGTAAGACCGTTTATTTGATGGGCGATTTTATCGGCATAGCTTACTTCGCTCTCTTGACGGGAGCCGGACACCTGGACGATCTGTTCAAGCGGACATTGCAGCGCTCCAGCAATCTTCCCGAGCACATCGATCGTGGGACTTTTCTCTCCGCGCTCGACCTGCCCCATGTAGGAGGCGTTGATCTCGGCACGAAGCGCCAGCTGTTCCTGGCTTAGTCCTCGCAGTTTACGCAGCGTACGGATATTTTCCCCAATGTAACGAGCAAATTTGCTCACGGTCGTCACCTCAGCCTAAAGATAGAGGTTTAATAGCGAAGCAACAACGTTCTAAAGAGCATATCAAAAATAGTTACTATAGTCATTGACCAAATAATATGCTTTTTATTATAATTGTGTAAAAAGGTGTTTTCTATTATCATCATTTCCTAAGTTGTAACATTCAGGAAAAAGTGGTGGGGAGAATCAATTATGGTTGACGAGTTTGAATTTTACCGCAAAGTGCAGACCTATTACCAGCATGTCCCATTCGAAGTTCAATTTACATACCGAATTTTGCATAAAACCGATAAAACGGCAAACGCGCTTGGCCGATTCAGCTGTCGGGTCGATCCACATTCCCAGACGGTGGATTACATCATTTGCCTGGAATCCGATGCAATCGCTCGTCCATACAGCGAGAAGGCGTCGTTTCTATTTTCCATTCAGTATGCGGAAATTCCTTCACAGCGGATGGTGATTGACCAATTGTCGATTCATCAGCTTTCTTATTCCGTTCCAATCAGCTACGATTGGAAGTCTTTCATTACGGACGGAGCCAAAGAAGCGATCAGCGTTCAAAGGCTTCAGCCGCTATTCGATAAATATCGGCTGACGGGAAAAAACGGAGAACCGGTAAACGGCCAACTGAAGGTCGCCCGCGCGACGATCGACTGGTATAATGTATTGAAATAGACCAGGGGAGTGACGCGGTTGGAAACAAACGGTTCTGGCGGACAAAACGCTACGAAGCGGGAGCAGATTTTACAGCATATCCAAGAGCTGCGAATTGGGACGCGTATATCGGTGCGGGCGGTTGCGAAGGGACTGGGCGTGAGCGAGGGTACGGCCTACAAAGCGATCAAGGAAGCGGAGACGCTCGGGCTGGTCAGTACGAAGGAGAGAATCGGCACGGTGCGCATCGACCGCAAGCGGCGAGAGGCGCTCGATCAGCTTACGTTCGGCGAGGTTGCCGAAATCGTCGAAGGCCGTTTGTTCGGGGGCTCGGCGGGATTGGACAAGACGCTCCACAAATTCGCGATCGGCGCGATGGAGCTGGACGCGATGCTGCGCTACATCGACGAAGGAAGCCTGCTCATCGTCGGCAACCGCTCAAGCGCCCATCGGCGAGCGCTCGAGCAAGGGGCCGGTGTGCTTATAACGGGGGGCTTTGAACCCGACGACGATGTGAAGGCGCTGGCAGACGCCAAGGCGCTGCCGATCATCTCTTCCCGTCACGATACGTTTACTGTCGCTTCGATGATTAACCGGGCGATGTACGACCGGCTGATCAAGCGTAAAATTATGCTGGTCGAGGACCTGATGACGTTCAGCAAAGCGGCTGACGTTCTGCATGCCGGCGATACGCTGGACGACTTCAAGCGGCTTGTACGCGAGACTGGCAGCACGCGCTTCCCCGTCGTCGATGAGCGCGGACGCGTCGTCGGGATGGTTACGGCAAAGGACGCGGTCGGCTCGGCTGATTCCTGTACGGTGGACAAGGTGATGACCCGTCATCCGATAACGGCGGCGCCGAATATTACGGTGCCTTCGGCGGCCCATACAATGGCGGCGGAAGGGATAGACCTGCTGCCGATCGTCGACCGTCATCGCAAACTTCTTGGCGTTATCAAGCGTCAGGAAGTGCTGGACGCTATGCGATTTGCCGGAAAGCAGCCGGAGTCGGGAGAGACGTTCGAGGATTTAATGTGGTCCGGCTTCTTGACCGACGAGGATGGAGATGGCAATCCGATATACAAAGGAATGATTACGCCGCAAATGTCGGGGCCTCTTGGCATGGTATCGGAAGGCGTGACCGTAACGCTGATGACGCAGGCGGTACGCCGAATGATTCGCGATACGGGCAAGCGCGATTACTTGCTGGAAAGCATGACGACCTATTTCGTGAAGCCGGTTCAAATCGATAGCGAGATTACAATCGTCCCGAAAGCGATGGAAATGAGTCGCAAAACGACCAAGCTCGAAATCGAAGTGCACGACCAGAACGGTCTGGCGGCGAAGGCGATGATGACCGCGCAGATGATCGATTCGGTTTGACCTCTTGATTAGGCTGGGGAGAATGGGATCGCTCGCTTGCAGATTTCGCTTACTAGCCGAAGTGAACGCTAGCGCTGCTAGATTATAGAAGGATTGCGTCTCGGCAATAAATAGACAACGGAGAAAAGGCCGTCTTTGCGCAGATGAACTGCGGAAAGACGGCCTTTTTCCTGCTGCGGCGGCAAAGCGCCGGCAGCGCTCCACGCTATTGCTGCATGGTGCGGTAAATGCTGTGATTGCGAAAACCGGCAAACAGGTTAAACAGCCCGAGAACGAGAAACACGGAGCCGATGACGATGCGGGCGGTCGATTCGTTCGAGAGGAACAGCTGGACGCCGGCGATAAATACGAGCATAGCTCCCATGCTGATATTCATCCGGGAAGCATTCAAGCCGCGCGTTTTTGCGTCTGTGGAACGCCGCGATTTATAGCTGAACAGAACGGTTAGCGCTAGCGTAATAATGATGCCCGGCGCAAACAGGTATTGAATTAGGGAATTCATTGCTGCGGTACAACTCCTTCGGGTGCTTCATTTATTTCCGTTTATTGTATCATGAATCGGGGCAAGGGCGAAACGGCTGCTTGGACCGGAGTAAGGGTGCAAGGAATCTAGGCGTCAGGAAGGCGGCTTCTCGTAAAGCCGAACCTTTACCCATACCTGCAAGACGTTGTCGGCGACGAGTATCGTATTAATATCAATCTTATAGTCTTTGCCCAGCACCTCGGAATAGATTTTCTGGCTGAGCAGCATGCGGGCGAATTTGGCGTCGGAGTCGATTTCATAGATGCTCTGTCCGATGAAGACGGACAGGTCCTGTTTGATTCGTCTCGTCAACTCTGCTTCCGTTACTTTGTCGAGCGGCGGCCGTTTCTTTTCATCCGTTTCCTTCTCGATGCGGGGAAGTACGCTTTTGATGACGTTATGCTGATTTTTCAGCTTGCGCATATTTTTCATATCGGTTTCATATTGGTCGAGCTGCATTTCGAGCTCGCTTTTGAGACTGACGAGCGCCTCGAAACGGGCTTGGAAGAGCGTATGGTAGACAGCGGCGCCGATGACCATGCCCAGCACGATCATACCGACGGACTGCATGGATCTGACGTAGCGGTAAAAGGGCGGAAGGCGCATCGCTAGACCGTTCCTTTGCAAATAAGCTTCACGAGCTCGGTTCCTGCATGTGCGCCTAGAAAAGCGGTGCCGATATAGGCGATTTGAATCGCTACGGGCGACAGATGGCCGTCAACAATATTGCTTTCAATGACGCGAATCGGATCGATCGAGCCGCCGACAGCTGCGACGATCGCCCAAATCTTCAGATTGGATGCGGTGCTAACCATCATGGAAGCGGGCGGGAGCAGCATAAAGACCGATCCGATGCCCGCCAGTACGGCTCCGCCGATGACGACGCCGAAAGCGATGAAGAAATCGAGTCCCGCTTTTGCCAAATAATAATTCAATGCAAGCACCCCTGACCTGTGGAATGGCGATACTTAAGCCTGTCCGGCTCCTATTCCATTCTATGGGCGGTACGGCGGCTATTATGATAAAATAAGAGAAAGAGATTGGACGGGGAGGAGAGCGCGGATGAACGGCAGCCTGAATGACAGCGGCAACAGCACAGGAAACGGCAAGGGAGGTTCGTCATCTTTTGTCCATTTGCATGTCCATAGCGAGTACAGCTTGCTGGACGGCGCGGCCCGCATACGCGATTTGGCGGCGAAGGCGGCCGAGCAAGGGATGAAGGCGCTCGCGTTAACTGATCATGGCGTAATGTATGGAGCAGTCCCTTTTTATCAAGCATGCCAGGAGCATGGCATTAAGCCGATCATTGGCTGCGAGATGTACTATACGGCAGGATCGCGATTCGATAAAGGCACGCGTAAAGAGAACCCTATCTATCATTTGATTTTGCTGGCGAAGAACGAGACGGGCTACCGCAATTTGATGAAGCTTTGCTCGATCGGCCATTTGGAAGGATTTCATTATAAGCCGCGCATCGATCCAGAGACGCTTGCCGCGCATGCAGAAGGGCTTGTCTGCTTAAGCTCCTGTCTGCATGGTGAAATTTCTCAGCACTTGCTTCATGACCGGGACGAAGAGGCGCATGCCGCCGCGCTTCGTTACCAGGCGATTTTCGGCCGCGACTTTTATTTGGAGCTGCAGGATCACGGAATGCTGGATCAGAAGAAGGTTGCGGGAAAAATGATTGAGCTGTCGCGCAAGACTGGCATTTCGCTCGCCGCAACGAACGACGTCCACTATTTGACGGCAGCTGACGCGGAGGTGCAGGATGTGCTGCTCTGCATCGGGACCGGCAAGACGGTCGACGAGACGGACCGGCTCCGCATGCAGACCGATCAGCTGTACATGAAGAACGGTGAAGAGATGGAGCGCTTGTTCCGTCATGTACCAGAGGCGATCGCCAATACGGCCGCCATTGCGGAGGATTGCTCGCTTGATCTGGCGTTCGGAAAAGCGGCGCTTCCGGTATTCCGTCCGGTACCGGACGGAATGTCCTCTGCCGATTATTTGGCGGAGCTGTGCCACCGCGGCTTGAACGCGAGATATGCCGCGCTGCCGGAATGGACGGACGGCTCCGATTTCCGCAGCCGCGCGGAGGAAAGGCTTTCCTATGAGCTTTCGGTCATCGACCGGATGGGATTTAGCGATTATTTTCTGATCGTCTGGGATTTCGTGCGCTTTGCGCATGATCACGGCATCCGGACAGGCCCGGGAAGGGGATCGTCGGCGGGGAGCTTGGTTGCGTACACGTTGAACATTACGGATGTCGATCCGATCAAATACAAGCTGCTCTTCGAACGGTTTCTGAACCCGGAGCGGATTACGATGCCCGATATCGATATCGATTTCAACGACGAACGGCGCGACGAGGTCATCGCATATGTCGCAGGCAAATACGGCGACGAGCATGTCGCGCAAATTATTACGTTCGGCACGATGGCTGCCAAGGCAGCCGTGCGGGATGTCGGGCGAGCGATGAACGTGCCTTTCGCCGAAGTCGATCGGGCGGCCAAGCTCATTCCGAATCAGCTCGGCATTACGCTTACGCAGGCGATGCGGCAAAGCGACGGGCTGCGTGAGGCGGCCGAGCGGCAGCCGAAGACGGCAGCGATGCTGCAAATGGCACTGAAGGTTGAGGGCATGCCGCGCCACGCTTCGACGCACGCCGCCGGCGTCGTCTTATCCGGCGGTCCATTGACCGATTATGTGCCGCTGCAATCGGGCGGGGAGCGCTCTGTGCTGACGCAGTATCCGATGGAGCATTTGGAATCGATCGGCTTGCTGAAGATGGATTTCCTCGGGCTGCGCACGCTTTCCATCCTAGAGAGAACGCTGGCTTGGGTGAAGGAGCAGCAGGGGCGGGAAATCGATTTCCGCCGCGTGCCTGACAATGATCCTGCGACGTACGCGATGCTTGGACGCGGGGAAACGACGGGCATTTTCCAATTGGAATCGACAGGCGTCCGGCGTGTCTTGAAAGAGCTCAAACCGACGGAGTTCGAAGATATCGTCTCGGTGCTGGCGCTCTATCGGCCGGGTCCGATGGAGTTCATACCGAAGTATATTCAAGGCAAGCACGGCGACATACTGGTCGAGTATCCGCATCCTTCACTGGAACCGATTCTTGCTGACACCTATGGCATTATTGTCTATCAGGAGCAAATTATGCAAATCGCTTCGGCGATGGCAGGCTTCTCGCTCGGAGAAGCGGATTTGCTGCGCAGAGCGGTGTCCAAGAAGAAGCGCGAGGTGCTGGATGAGCAGCGCTCTCATTTCGTGGAAGGCTCGCTTGGGCAAGGCTACTCGTCGGCAGATGCGAACAACGTATACGATATGATCGTCCGGTTCGCCGATTACGGATTTCCTAGAGCGCATGCCGCCGCTTATGGCGTGCTCGCGTTTCAGACGGCCTGGCTAAAGGCGAACTATCCGGTTCCGTTCATGGCTTCGATGCTCGCTTCGGTTACAGGCAATCAGCGGAAGACAGCGGAATATGTCGACGAATGCCGGCGTATGGGCATTGCGGTTCTGCCGCCGGATGTCAATGAAAGCGGCGTAACGTTTACGCCGGTTGAGGGAGCTGTCCGCTTCGGACTGGCTGCGATTAAAAATGTCGGCACGCAGGCGATTGAAGCGCTCAAGGTCGAACGGGCGGCGAAGTCATTCGACAGCTTGCTCGACTTGTGCAGGCGCGTCGATCTGCGCGTCGTGAACAAACGCGTGCTGGAGTCGCTCATTCAAGCGGGAGCGTTCGACTCGCTTGCAGGCCATCGTGCTCAATTGCTGGCGGCTCTCGAAGAGACGGTCGAAGCGGCGCAGAAATGGCGGAAGGAACGGGAAGAGCTGCAAATCGAGCTGTTCGGCTTCGAAGAGGTGCAAAATTGGGACGTCGAGCTGCCCAATATTCGGCAATATACAATCGGCGAGCAGCTAGAGCTGGAAAGGGAACTGCTTGGCTTGTACTTATCCGGTCATCCGTTGGACGAAGCCGAGGAGGCGCTCGAGCCGTTCGGACTCGACCGACTCGTCGATTTGGCGGAGGCGACGGAAGGCGCGCCGGCCGTTGCCTGCGTGCGGATCGTTTCGCTTAAGCCGTTTACGAATAAAAAAGGCAATGCGATGGGCTTTCTGGAGCTGGAGGATCGCATTATGCGCGTCGAAGCAGTCGTGTTTCCGACGGTATGGAAGCGGGTGTCGGAGAAGCTTCAGAAAGGCGGACTGATTGTTGTCCAGGCCACGGTGCAGCATCAGGATGAAGATTTCAAGCTGATCGTCGAGGATGCGGTCGAATTGGAATCGGGTCAATACGAAGCCGCCGGAGAATCGGCGAGAAGGCTTCGAAAACAGGCGCAGGCCAGAAGCGGCCGGCTACCTTCGGCTCGACCGCCGGGACAGCGGACGCAAGGGCGCGATCTCGCCTCGGCCGGACAGCCGGAGCGCGAGCGAACTGGCAGCGGGAAAGCAGCGGATGCGCCTGCGGCTGCAGCTGTAGGCGTGGGTACGGGGGTGACAGAATTGGCATCGGCGAATGCTGCAACGTCGGATCGTCCAGCAGCGCCTGCTTCCGATGGAAGCGGGCAGCGCAAGCGCCAGAGGGTCTATATCAAAATCGCTGAGCCCAACGAGCGGACAGGAGCGCTTGAGCAATTGCAGCAGCTGCTGGCCGGTCACCAAGGACAGCTCGATGTGGTACTCTTTTATGAACGAAGCCAAAAGTCAATCGCGCTTAGCGAACAATATAGAGTAAAGCCTTCGCCGAAGCTGTTTGAAGCGATCGAGCGATTGCTCGGACCGGGCAGCGCAGTCGTCCGATAATACGATAAGCGCCTTGATCCGCTCACGGCGGCGTTTGTCCAACTTTTTAGGCCCGCTTGTCATTTCGTATGCACGAGCGGGCCTTTTCCCGCATACATTTAGGGATACAAGCGGAAAATTCAGCTTCGGCCGGCATCTGCGCCGAGGCTTATTTTTCCCCTGACGGCCAATTGAAGCTGGCGTACAAGCATGCGGGAGGAATGGACATGACAAAGGGAATCGAGAATTGGCTGCTGCGCCGCGGGGTAAAGGTGGAGGATATTGCGGAGATCGTCTATTCGCTGCAAAGTCCTTACAATTCGCAATTGCGGATAGAGGAGTGCCGAGAAAGCGTGCTTGCCGTGCTGGCCAAGCGGGAAGTGCAGTATGTCCTATTTACGGGAATCGCGCTTGACGAGCTGGCCGAGAAAAAGCAGCTACCCGAGCCGCTGCAGGCGATCATGGAGACGGACGAGTCGCTTTACGGCGTCGACGAGACGCTCGCGCTCGGCATTACGAACGTTTACGGGATGATCGGACTTACGAGCTTCGGCTATCTGGATAAAGTGAAGCCGGGCATTATCCGCCGGCTGAATGAGAAGGGCAAGAGCATTCATGTTTTTCTCGACGATTTGGTTGCGGGACTGGCGGCGGCGGCTTCGGCCAGAATTGCCCATCAGGACCCGAAAGCGGCAACGTTTGATTTGCCGGAATCCCTATGACTATGGTATCATGATGACATCATATGGCCTGTTGCCGACGCTCGTCCGCCGTTTATGCCGCGGACGGGCTCGGCGCAACGTTTTCAGGGGGTACCATAATGTGGACGGTCATTTACATCGCACCAACCGCTAAAATCGCAGAGAACATCAAGAAGCGGCTAACAGAGGAAGGCTTTCTCGTTAAGATCCGTCCTGTCAATCTGTCTAAACAGCAATATGAGATATTGGTTCCGTCGGGCGAATTGGAAGAAGTGCAGGAAGTCTTCAATTCCATTATCCAATCGTAGCGGACGGCCGTATGTCAATTGCGCCTTGAGAGGTGTCACATTGTGCAAATAAAGGATTTGTTTTCTAAAAAGAAATATGCAACCATTCCATCGGCGTCCCAAGCGGCACCGGAGCGCCCAAAAAGGGACATTCCCGAGGGCCTGATGAACAAGTGCTCCAAATGCGGCACGATTCATTACAGCAAGGAATTGGATAAAAATTTGAAGGTGTGCTCGTCCTGCGGGCATCATTACCGGTTGAACGCGTGGGAGCGCATCGGGATGACGCTTGATGACGGGCGTTTATATGAATACGACGCGGATCTCGCGTCGGTCGATCCTCTTAATTTCCCCGATTATGCGAAAAAACTGAAGCAGCAGCTCGACAAGCATCCGAATATGAACGAGGCTGTCGTTACAGGCGACGGCGAGATTAGCGGTTTTCCGGTTGTCGTCTGCGTCATGAGCTTTGACTTTTTCAGCGGCAGCATGGGTTCGGTAGTTGGCGAGAAAATTACTCGCGCCATCGAAGCGGCCCACGCCAAGAAGCTTCCGCTCGTTATATTCTCCACCTCCGGCGGCGCGCGCATGCAGGAGAGCATACTCAGTTTAATGCAAATGGCAAAAACGAGCGCCGCCTTGGCGAAATTTCAAGGCGACGGCGGACTCTTTATCTCCGTTATGACCGACCCGACGATGGGCGGGGTATCGGCTAGCTTTGCGAGCCTTGGCGATTACAATTTGGCCGAGCCTGGCGCTCTTGTCGGCTTTGCCGGACGGATCGTCATCGAGCAAACGATTCGCCAGAAGCTGCCGGACAACTTCCAGACGGCGGAGTTCAACATGCAGCACGGTCAGCTCGATATGATTGTACATCGCAAAGATCTGCGCCAGACATTGGCCAAGCTGCTCGATATGCATACCGTAAGGGAGGGATTGTCCCATGGCGGGTGATCAAAAGCTGCCGTTCGAGAAGCCAATCAGTGAATTGCGCGACAAAATTACGACGCTCAAGACGCTTGCCGAGAACAACGGCATGGACTTCACGGAAGAAATTTTGCGTCTGGAGGAGCGCTGCAGACAGCTTGAAGAAGAGCTGTACAGCGAGCTGACGCCTGCGCAAAAGATGCATGTCGCTCGTCATCAGCAGCGCCCGACGTCGCTTGATTTCATTCAGGCGATATTTACCGATTTCATGGAGCTTCACGGCGATCGGCTGTTTGCAGACGATCTGGCGATCGTAGGCGGACTGGCCAAGCTGAATGGCTTGCCGGTTACGGTTATCGGCCATCAGCGCGGCAAGGATACGAAGGACAATATCGCCCGCTTCTTCGGCAGCCCCCATCCGGAAGGCTTCCGTAAGGCGCTGCGTCTCATGCAGCAGGCGAATAAGTTCAACCGGCCGATTATTACGTTTATCGATACGAAAGGCGCCTATCCCGGCAATACGGCTGAGGAACGCAACCAGTCGGAGGCAATTGCTCGCAATCTTCGGGAAATGGCCGGCTTTGGCGTGCCGATTGTCTGCATCGTCATCGGCGAGGGAGGAAGCGGCGGCGCGCTCGCGCTCGGCGTTGGC
Organism: Paenibacillus sp. NPDC058071; assembly: GCF_042885235.1. Lineage (NCBI taxonomy): Bacteria > Bacillati > Bacillota > Bacilli > Caryophanales > Paenibacillaceae > Paenibacillus > Paenibacillus sp. NPDC058071. The sequence goes on along the minus strand of NZ_JBHVSK010000003.1, from coordinate 167,664 downwards.
AACCGCGTCTTGATGCTGGAGAACGCCATCTATTCCGCTATTTCGCCGAACGGCGCGGCCTCCATTCTATGGAAGGATGCGTCGAAGGCGGACATAGCGGCCGAAGCGATGAAAATTACGGCCAAAGATCTGCTCGAATTCGAGGTTATCGAGGATATTATTTCGGAGCCTCAGGGCGGCGCGCACCGCGACTTGGAGTTTACCGCGGAGCGAATGAAGGAGAAGCTGTGGCAGCATTTACAGGATCTTCTGCCGATGACAGCCGAGCAGTTGATCGAGGACCGTTACGATAAATTCCGCAAGATCGGCAAATTCGAACAGCGGCAGGCTGAGAATCCGGCAATCGCCGGGGATGCAGCGGCTGCGGACGAAGAAAAATTGACCGGGCATGCGGAGCAGTCTGAACAAGCAGACGCTCCTGCCGATCAAGCGGAAACGGCGGAATCCGCCAAAGCTTAACCAAGCGGAACGGCAGGAAGAGCGGTAACCCGTCCACATTGTGCTGTACAACCTTGCAGGAATCGTGTAATTTAATTTCAGAATGACCAGTTGGCATTTAACGGAGGAAATCAATCATGCGCAAAACGAAAATTGTATGTACAATCGGACCATCCAGCGAATCGCTGGAAAATACGAAAAAACTGATTAAAGCCGGCATGAACGTCGCGCGTCTTAACTTCTCGCACGGCGATTTCGAAGAGCACGGCAACCGGATCAAAAACATTAAACTGGCGAACGAAGAGCTGGGCACGTCTGTTGCGGTTCTGCTCGATACGAAAGGCCCTGAAATTCGTCTCGGCAAGCTCAAAGAGGAACCAATCGAACTCGTGCAAGGCGAGACGATTACGCTGACGACGGAAGAAATTCAAGGCGACAGCACTCGCATTCCGGTAACGTACAGCAATCTGCCGAGCGACGTGTCGGTCGGTTCGACGATTCTGATCGACGACGGCTTGATCGGCCTGACGGTTGAAGAAGTTAACGGCACCGAGATTTTGTGCCGCATCGTTAACAGCGGCCCGATCAAGAGCAAGAAGGGCGTTAACGTACCTGGCGTGAATATTTCGCTTCCAGGCATTACTGAAAAAGACGCTAACGACATCATTTTCGGCATTGGACAAGGCATCGATTTCATCGCTGCATCCTTTGTCCGCAAAGCGAGCGACGTCTTGGAAATTCGTGAGCTGCTGGAGCGTCACAACGCAGGTCACATTCAAATTATTTCTAAAATCGAGAACCAGCAAGGCGTAGACAATCTCGATGAAATTTTGGAAGTATCCGACGGCCTGATGGTTGCCCGCGGCGACCTGGGCGTTGAGATTCCAGCTGAAGAAGTGCCTCTTGTGCAAAAAGAAATGATCGCAAAGTGTAATCGCGCAGGCAAGCCGGTTATTACAGCAACGCAAATGCTCGATTCGATGCAGCGCAACCCGCGTCCGACTCGCGCCGAAGCGAGTGACGTGGCGAATGCGATTTTCGACGGCACGGATGCGATCATGCTTTCGGGCGAAACAGCTGCCGGCAAATATCCGGTAGAATCGGTACAAACGATGGCTCGTATTGCAGAGCGCGCTGAAGCGGGACTTGAGTACCGCGAGATTTTCCAAAAGCAAGCGAACGCACAGCAAACGACAGTGACGGAAGCGATCAGCCAGGCGGTTGCGAATTCCGCGCTTGATCTGAGTGCGAAAGCGATCGTTACTTCGACGCAAAGCGGCTTTACTGCCCGCATGGTTTCCAAATATCGTCCAAAATCGCCGATTATCGCCGTGACGAACGATGTCAAGGTCATGAAGCGTCTGGCGCTTATTTGGGGCGTAACGCCGGTGCTTGGCGCCAATGCGAAAACGACTGACGAGATGGTGGAAATTGCAGTAGACGGCGCTCAAAGCACGGGTATGATCAGCTTGGGCGATACGATCGTTATTACGGCAGGCGTGCCTGTTGGCCGCTCCGGAACGACGAACCTGATCAAAATTCATCATATCGGCGAGCTGTTGGCGCAAGGCCAAGGCATCGGCAGTCAAACGGCGACTGGCAAAGTCGTTGTAGCGCGCACGCCTGAAGAAGCAAACGCTAAAGTTGGCGCAGGAGACATTCTTGTAACGGTCTCGACCGACCGCGAATTTATGCCTGCTTTCGAGAAGGCTGCTGCAGTTATTACCGAGCAAGGCGGCATTACGAGCCATGCGGCGGTTTGCGGCATCGCACTCGGCATTCCGGTTATTCTGGGCATCGCCGATGCGACTTCGCTGTTGAAAGACGGTACGGAAGTAACGCTTTACGGCGAGACTGGCGTCATTTACTCCGGCCAATCGAAGGTTATGTAATAAAACTGGATATTCTCTACCTTAGCGGTAGAGCTTCAAAAAGCGAGGGCGATCACATATGCCTTCGCTTTTGGCACACTTACCGGCTTTTTTCGGGAAGAGGAGCGTACGATAAGCAGGGCGAATAACGGGAAGGATGAAAGGAATGGCAGGGCAATCGAAATGGTTTGCGCATCCGCTGCGCGTCAGGTATCAAGAAACCGACCAGATGGGCGTCGTCTTTCACGGCAACTATTTAACCTGGTTTGAAATTGGGCGTACGGAGCTGATTCGAGCAGCCGGCACCGACTACAAAACAATCGAACGAAGCGGGCTGCTGCTCCCGGTCGTGGATCTCACTTGCAGCTATGGGCTGCCCGCCCGCTACGACGATAAAGTTGTCGTCTGCACAAGAATTTCCGAATTTTCGCCAGTTCGAATTGCTTTCGAATCGCAGGTGAGAAGGACGGAGGAACAAGACTGGCAGGCCGGCTGGTATGAGCAAGAGCAGCTTTTGCCGGGGGAGAAGCTGACTTCCGGCGGTACAAGGCATGTTTGGGTAAATGAGAAGTTCCGTCCGGCACGACTAGATAAAGGGATGCCGGAACTGTACGCGTTATTGCAAGCGATCGCGCAGGAGGGTGACTAATGGCAAAGTGGATCATTGCGGCGGTCGTCCTTATTCCCGCATTGGAGCTGTGGAGCATTTTACAGGTAGGCCAGCGGCTCGGCGGATGGACGACGTTTTGGCTTATTGTGCTGATTAGTTTGTTGGGTGCTTACTTGGCACAGGCGGAAGGGCGCAAGGTATGGGTAGAGGCGCAGCGTCAGCTGCAGGCTGGTCAAATTCCGGGACGTTCAATGCTGGACGGCTTATGCGTGCTGGCTGGCGGTCTTATGCTGTTTATCCCCGGTTTTTTCAGCGACATATTCGGCCTTACGCTGCTGCTGCCGCTGACTCGTCCTTTTTACCGGCAGCTGCTGCTGCGCTGGATTGAAAAGCGGATGAGAAACGGATCGTTTACGATTCGAAGGTACTAGCCCCCGTCGTCGGCTCCGCGGCTGTTTGAAATGGAGCCTCAGCCGTCACTGAATCGACAGATATTTACTTCATATTTACAATTCATTAACATACCAATAATAGTCATCCTTCATAATAGGGGCAAAATAGGAGGTTCTTGCTCATGAACAAACATCTGTCCCACTATGTGAACCGGGATCTCAGTTGGATTGAATTTAATCGAAGAGTGCTGCAGGAAGCGCAAGACGCGGGCAATCCGCTGCTCGAGCGGGCAAAATTTCTTGCCATCGTCTCCAGCAATCTGGACGAGTTTATGAGCGTTCGAGTGGCCGGCATTCAGGATCAGCTGCGCGCGGGGTATACGAAAATGGATTTTACCGGCTATACGCCGGCTGGATTGTGGAAAAGGCTCATTAAACGGACAACTCAGATGGTACAGGACCAGTATAAAACGTATCGCGAGGTTTTGCGCGGATTGGTGAAGGAGGGCATCGTCATCCGTACGGTCGACGAGCTTAATGCCTCGCAACATAAAGCGGTGTCCGAGTATTTCAACGACATTGTCTTTCCGGTGCTGACGCCGATGGCGGTCGACCAGAGTCGTCCTTTTCCGCTGGTACATACGAAGGAGCTGTATCTGTCGGTTCTGCTCAAGCGGGAGGACGACTTATCGGACGAAGAGCCGTTGTTCGCGATCGTCCAAGTGCCGTCGATCTTGCCTCGTTTTGTACCGGTACCGGGGCGGATGAACAGTAAAAAGACGGAATTCGTGCTGCTAGAGGATTTGATCGAGCAATACATCGATACGTTGTTCAACGGATACATTCCATTCTCCGTTCATCCATTCCGTTTGACGCGAAATGCCGATTTGACGCTGAACGAAGACGATGCCGAGGATTTGCTGGCAGAGATCGAGAAGGAGCTGCGCAGACGGCGCTGGGGCATCCCGGTTCGGTTGGAAATCGAGCGCGGCATGCATCCTTACGCCTTAGAGCTATTGAAGGAAGAGCTTGAAATCGAGGATAATTTGATCGAAATCGATGGTCCCCTCGACCTCAGCTTTTTGATGAAATTCGCGGGAGCTATTCCGGGCTACGACAATTTGCGGTATGAGAAGCTGGAGCCGGTCTATCCGGAAGAGTTCGAGGAAAACGACGACATGTTCGAAGTGATCCGTCAGCGGGACGTGCTGCTTTATCATCCATATGAATCTTTCGAGGCAGTCAACGATTTCGTGCAGGAGGCGGCCTACGATAAGGACGTGCTCGCGATCAAAATGACGCTGTATCGTGTAAGCGGGCATTCCGCCCTCGTTCAGGCGCTGTCCAAGGCCGCGGAATCGGGTAAGCAGGTAACCGTCGTCGTTGAGCTGAAGGCGAGATTCGATGAGGAGCGCAACATCGCGTGGGCGCGCCAGCTGGAGAAAGCCGGCTGTCACGTCGTGTACGGTCTTGTCGGGTTGAAGACGCATGCGAAAATATTGCTCGTTGTGCGGCGGGAGCAGGGCACGCTGCGCCGTTACGTGCATGTCGGAACGGGCAACTACAATGACAGTACTGCGAACTTGTATACGGATATCGGCTTGTTTACGTCCCATCCAATTGTAGGGGGCGATGCATCGGCGCTGTTCAACGAAGTGACGGGCTACTCTTCTCCATATGACTGGAAAGCTTTCGGTGTAGCGCCGACAGATCTGAAAGAAAAGTTGTATCGGCTGATCGACCGGGAAAGAGATAATGCGCTGGCGGGACGTCCCGCCCGTATCGTGGCGAAAATGAATTCGTTATCTAATCAGGAAATGATCGACAAGTTGTACGAGGCGTCCGAGGCTGGCGTGAAGATTGAGTTGATCGTGCGGGGCGTGTGCTGTCTTCGTCCTGGCGTACCCGGCAGAAGCTCGAATATCCGGGTCATAAGCATCGTTGACCGATTTCTCGAGCATGCCCGGGTGATGTACTTCTTGAACGACGGCGAGGAAGAGGTCTACTTGTCCAGCGCCGATTGGATGACGCGGAACTTGACGCGCCGCATCGAGCTGATGTGTCCGGTGTTCGACGGCGGTTTGCGCAAAGCGCTTATCAATATGCTTCAGCTTAATCTGAATGACAACGTGAAGTCGCGGGAGCTCCAGCCGAATGGCACTTATGCGCATGTCCGGAACGAATTGCTTCCGTTCCGGAGCCAATTTGCGGCGAGAGCGATCCCGCAGTGGAAGAGCTATCTGTAATCGGTCTCGCTTAAAGCCGGAACAAGTCCCCATAGCTTCTTGAAATCGGAAGCAAGTCCGTCGACCTCCCGGCGCTCCAGCGTCAGCGGGCCGCTGCTGCGAACCGGATCCAGTACGAGCAGGCTGCCGGCGTGAGACGTCTCCAGCCGGCCGATTGAGCCGGTCTCGCTGCGGTCCAGCGCGACGGCCAGCTGGAGCAGCGAACCCAGCTTATAGACGACGTCGAAGTCGGATTCGCCGAACAGTTCTTTATATTCCGAGAGCTGCTGGCGGACCCGGCTTTTGTTTTTGTAGGAAGCGATGGCCGCGATCATTAAAATTTCGCGATGCGATACGCCGTTCAGGCGCGAATTGACGATCAGATAAAAGGAATGCTTCGCGTAGTCGTAGTAATCGATGGACGCGCCGATCCTGAACAAAGTGGAAGCAGCGTCGAGCAGCACACGCGACCGATTCGCGAGCAGATGGACCGGCCGCAGCTCATCGTATAACTGCAGCGACAGCCGATTGACCTGCATGACATGCTGTACCGGGGCGGCTGGATGCAGGGCGCTAATGTTTTGCAAGCTGAACGAGAGCGGATCCGATAGCCGCGGACGTCCTGGGAAGCGGGTCGAGTAGAAAAGCCCGTCGCGCAGACCTGCGCCGCAAATCCGATAATGAGACGATTTCAGCAATCGGTACAGCAGCTTTAGGACAGCAAGTCCGGGAATGATGACATCGGCTCTGTCTTTGGACAGGCCGGGCGCTTTCTTCCGCTTGTCGAGCGGCGTCCCGTGCAATTCCGCAAACAGCTCCTCGGCCGACTCGCCTGTAATCGGATAATTATGCGTTTGCGTAAACGGATACTTTGCCGCGGCCTGATGAATTTTGCCGAGAGCTCGCGCCGTGCCGCCTACGCCAACGAGCGGCAGCGACGGATGGGAGGAGAGCCAAGGAACGGCTTTTGCCGCATGCAGCACGAGCTGCTCCAGCGATTTCATCGCTTCCTCTCCGATCTCTTCCTCCTCGCCGGCGAAACGGCGCTGCAAGCTGACGCAGCCGAAGGGGAAGGAAACGGTATGGATGAGCTCTCTTTTCAGAAAGAGGGATACTTCGGTGCTGCCGCCCCCGATATCGACCAAGAAGCCGTCCTGCACGTCCATAGCATTAATCATGCCAAGAAAGCCGAAGGACGCTTCCTGCTCGCCCGACAGCAGTTCAATTGCAATCCCCGTCTCCGAGCGGATCGCCTCCAATACGTCGTCGCGATTCGACGCGTTGCGAATGGCAGCCGTCGCTACCGCGCGGATTTGTCCGACGCGATTATGCGCGCAAATAAGCTGGAAATGGCTGATCGTCTCCAGCAGCTCTTGCAGCGCTTCGTCCGGCAGGCGGCCCTGCTCGTCAATCCGTTCGCTAAGTCTGGCCGGGCGCTTGCTGCCGTCGATGACGCGATGGGCTCCGTTCGACGTCCGCTCGTATACGACGAGCCGAACGGAGTTGGAGCCGATATCGATAATGCCGATCCGATGTTCCGTCATAAGTAGATCCTCCGCTTGATAGGGGCCATGGCCCGGTTGGTAATGTTCCGTCTATTTTAGCATAAAGGCTGCACAAAATCGCTAGATAGGCGAGGAATGCCGTGTCCGGAGAGATGCACAGCGATTTCTCCCGTCATGATTATTTTGGGAAGGAATAGGGAAAAATGCACCATGGCAGCCGATTTCAGGCGATTTTGACGGTGAGAGACGCAAACGTGCGGGAATTCGGGCACAATCTTAAAAATCAGTGCTTTTCAGTGCTTAATATTGAAGTCAAACACTGATTTCGGTTGTGAGCAGGAATGCGCAACAAAAAAATTTAATTTGCGATAAAAAATCGTTTATGGCGTCGATAAAGCAATTTTATGTGCAGCTTTGTTCACATCCCTGTCAAAATCATTTATGATTAATAGCGGAGATGTTTACTTGAGATCCAATTATACGTGCTATAATTACCCCGATAAAGGAGAGATAACGATGACAGCTACTAAAGGTCTTGAAGGAATCGTTGCCGCATCCTCGTCGATCAGTTCGATTATCGACGGAGTGCTCACATACCGCGGTATTAATATCGATGATCTTGCCGAAAACGCTACATTCGAAGAAGTAGCCTACCTGCTCTGGTACGGCAAGCTGCCTACTTACGCTGAACTGGAAGGCTTGCAAAAGCAGCTGGACGAATTTGCAACGATCCCGGAACAAGTCATTCAACAAATCAAGCTGTATCCGCAAAACTCCAATTCGATGGCTGCGCTTCGCACGGCCGTATCGAGCCTCGCATTGTACGATCCGTCGGCAAACGACATGTCGCCTGAAGCGAACCAATTGAAGGCGATCAAGCTGCAAGCACAGCTGCCGGCAGTTATTGCCGCTTTTGCCCGCATTCGCGAAGGCAAGGAGCCAGTCGCTCCGAAGAAAGGCGTTTCCATCGCCCACAATTTCCTCTACATGCTGACCGGCCAAGATCCGGATCAAGTAGCGGTTAAAGCGCTTGATCAAGCACTGGTGCTGCACGCCGACCACGAACTGAATGCTTCGACCTTCGCTGCGCGCGTAACAGTCGGCACGCTGTCCGATATTTATTCTGGCGTTACTTCCGCAATCGGCGCACTGAAAGGCCCGCTGCACGGCGGAGCGAACGAAGCGGTTATGGTTATGCTTGAGGAAATCGGTTCGATCGGCAACGTGGAGAGCTACATTAACAACGCTCTCGCTAACAAACAAAAAATTATGGGCTTCGGCCACCGCGTGTACAAAGGCGGCGATCCTCGCGCCAAGCACTTGCAGCATATGTCTCAAGAATTGGGCAAGCTGACGGGCAACTTGGAGCTTTACGAAATGTCGGTTAAAATTGAACAATTGGTGACAGGTCAAAAAGGCTTGAAGCCGAACGTCGATTTCTACTCGGCATCGGTATACACGACGCTTGGCATTCCTCGCGATCTGTTCACGCCGATCTTCGCGATCAGCCGCGTTTCCGGCTGGAGCGCTCACATTCTTGAGCAATATGAAAACAACCGTCTGATCCGTCCGCGCGCGGATTACGTCGGACCGGTTAACGCGAAGTACATTCCGATTGCGGAACGCGTATAATCTAGGTTATCGTTAGAAGGAAGGGAACGGACAGGCGTTCGTTCTCCTTTTTCTGAGCGGCTGCGGCGATACGCCGGCATCGCTCGCCAGACTGATTCTATTTCTATCAAACTTTAGGAGGAAATTAAATGCCACAATTCGAAAAATACGCTCTTCCAACGGAAGGCGAAAAGATTACAATCGACAACGGCGTGCTTCAAGTGCCGAATAACCCTATCGTTCCTTTCATCGAGGGCGACGGAACGGGCCGCGACATCTGGCGCGCTTCGAAACGCGTGCTTGACGCAGCTGTAGAGAAAGCTTATAGCGGCAGCAAGAAAATCGCTTGGTACGAAGTATTTGCAGGCGAAAAAGCGTTCAACGAATACGGCGAATGGCTACCTGCGGACACGCTGACGGCAATCCGCGAGTACATCGTAGCGATCAAAGGTCCATTGACGACGCCAATCGGCGGCGGTATCCGCTCCCTGAACGTTGCGCTTCGCCAAGAGCTTGACCTGTACACTTGCTTGCGTCCGGTTCGTTACTTCGACGGCGTACCTTCCCCGGTAAAACGCCCTGAGCTCGTAGACATGGTTATTTTCCGTGAAAATACGGAAGACATCTATGCTGGTATCGAGTACAAAGAAGGCACTCCGGAAGTGAAGAAAGTAATCGAGTTCCTGCAGAATGAAATGGGAGCTAACAAAATCCGCTTCCCTGAAACATCCGGTATCGGCATTAAGCCAGTTTCGGCTGAAGGCTCGAAACGTCTTGCGCGCGCAGCGATCGAATATGCAATCAAGCACGGCAAGAAAAGCGTTACGCTCGTTCACAAAGGCAATATCATGAAATTCACCGAAGGCGCGTTCAAAAATTGGGGTTATGAAGTGGCTGAGCAAGAGTTCGCCGATCAAACCTTCACTTGGGGACAATACGACGCGATTAAAGAAGCACAAGGCACAGAAGCTGCTAACAAAGCGCAGCAAGAAGCTGAAGCGGCTGGCAAAATCGTCGTAAAAGACGCAATCGCCGATATCGCTCTGCAACAAGTTCTGACTCGTCCAACGGACTTCGACGTTATCGCGACATTGAACCTGAACGGCGACTACCTGTCGGACGCTCTGGCTGCACAAGTAGGCGGCATCGGTATCGCTCCAGGCGCGAACATCAACTACCTGACTGGCCATGCGATCTTCGAAGCGACGCACGGCACGGCTCCTAAATATGCGGATAAAGACGTTGTTAACCCTGGTTCCGTTATTTTGTCCGGCGTTATGATGCTTGAGCATCTGGGCTGGCAAGAAGCGGCTGACCTGATCTACAAAGGCATGGAAGCTTCGATCAACAACAAAACCGTTACTTACGACTTCGCACGCCTGATGGAAGGCGCTAAAGAAGTAAAATGCTCCGAGTTCGCCGACCAAGTCATTACAAACATGTAGTTTCTAATCACAGCGGAGGATGATGACAATGGCAATCAAGCGCAGAAAAATAACGGTAGTGGGCGCCGGATTTACCGGCGCGACTACGGCACTGATGGCAGCTCAGCGCGAATTGGGCGACGTCGTTCTGGTCGATATCCCGCAGCTCGAAAATCCGACAAAGGGCAAAGCGCTCGACATGCTGGAGTCGACTCCGGTACAAGGCGTGGACGCCAACATCGTCGGCACGTCCGATTACGAGGATACGAGAGATTCTGACATCGTCATCATTACGGCAGGCATCGCCCGCAAGCCGGGCATGAGCCGTGACGATCTGGTGAATACGAATGCCGGCATTGTGAAATCGGTCTGCGAGAACGTCAAAGCGACCAGCCCCAACGCGTATGTTATCATTCTCAGCAACCCGGTAGACGCCATGACTTACGTGGCTTACCAAACGCTCGGTTTTCCGAAAAATCGCGTCATCGGCCAATCCGGCGTCCTCGACACGGCGCGCTACTGTACGTTTATCGCACAGGAGCTGAACGTATCCGTAGAAGACGTACGGGGCTTCGTGCTCGGCGGCCACGGCGACGACATGGTGCCGCTCGTTCGTTATTCGAATGTAGGAGGCATCCCGATCGAGAAGCTGATTCCCGCGGACCGGATCGAAGCGATCGTACAACGCGCTCGCGTCGGCGGCGGCGAAATCGTCAATCTGCTAGGCAACGGCAGCGCCTATTACGCGCCTGCGGCGTCGCTTGTGCAAATGGCTGAAGCGATTTTGAAAGACAAGAAGCGCATCATTCCGGTCATTGCCTTGCTGGAAGGCGAGTACGGCTATGACAACTTGTTCATGGGCGTGCCTGCCGTTCTTGGCGGCGACGGCATCGAGAAGGTGTTTGAACTGGATTTGACCGAGGAAGAGAAAGCGTCTTTGGACAAATCCGCACAATCGGTACGCAGCGTCATTGAAATTGTGAAGCTGTAAGCCGGACGGATAACCGGCTGGCAAGTGAAGCCGGTTATCCGTTTTTATTGAACTCGTTTGGGAGGACCCTGACACTACGCTGCCAGGGTCCTTCTTGTTTAATTCCGGCACAAAGAAATGGAGGGAGCAAGATGCTGCAAAAAGCGAGAGAGCTGTTGAAGTCGGTCTACGGCTACGATACGTTTAGGCCCGGACAGGAGAATATCATTGCCGGTATTATGGACGGGCGAGATACGCTCGCCATTTTGCCGACCGGCGGAGGGAAATCGGTCTGCTATCAAATTCCGTCCTTGCTTTTGCCGGGTACTTCGCTTGTCATATCGCCGCTTATTTCGCTGATGAAGGATCAGGTCGATACGCTGAACCGTCTCGGCGTGCCTGCGGCGTTTTTGAACAGCTCGCTTGGCGCCGCCGAATACCGCGACGTGCTTCGCAACGCGCTGAATGGCGAGTACAAGCTGTTGTACGTCGCCCCAGAGCGGCTTGACGCTCCTATGTTCGCGACGTTGTCTGAGCAGATGAATATTCCTCTGATCGCGATTGACGAAGCTCATTGCGTTTCGCAATGGGGTCATGATTTCCGTCCCAGCTACCGGCAGCTTGCCGGCTGGATCGGCCGGCTGGCGAATCGTCCGCTAGTCGCCGCTTTTACGGCAACTGCTACGGAAGAGGTAGCGGACGATATTGCAGCGATGCTCGATCTGCGCAATCCGAGCCGATTTGTGACCGGCTTTGCCCGTCCGAATCTATCGCTGTCGGTTGTCAGCGGAACGGACAAGAAGCAATTTTTGCAACGTTTTCTTGCCGAGCGGGAAGAGCAGTCGGGTATTATCTATACGGCGACGCGGAAGGAAGCGGAGCAGGTCGAGGAGCTTCTACAGCGCAAAGGGATTGCTGCCGGGAAATATCACGGCGGCATGAACGACGCCGAGCGGGCTTCGGCGCAGGAGCGCTTCCGATTTGACGAGCTGCGCGTAATGGTGGCGACGAACGCATTCGGCATGGGCATCGATAAGCCGAACGTCCGCTTCGTCGTTCATTGGCAAATGCCTGGCGACGTCGAATCGTATTACCAGGAAGCCGGACGCGCGGGTCGCGACGGCGAGGAAAGCGAATGCGTGCTGCTGTTCGAGCCGCAAGACGTGCAGGTGCAGCGTTTCCTGATAGACCAGGGAATGGGCGGTGACGAACGGAAGTCCATTCAACTGGGCAAGCTGTACACGATGATGAATTACAGCCGCACGCAGCGTTGCCTGCAACAATTTATTGTCGATTATTTTGGCGAGAAGGACGTAGAGCCTTGCGGCAAATGCAGCAGCTGTCTCGACAAAAGCGAGTTGGTCGATCGGACGCCGGAAGCGCAAAAAGCGCTCAGCTGCGTCGGCCGGATGAAGGGCCGTTTCGGCGTAACAATGGTCGCCAAAGTACTGAAGGGCTCCCGGGATAAACGGGTCATCGAATTCGGTCTGGACCGGCTGTCGACCTATGGTTTGTTCGGCAACTGGCCGGAGAAGGAAATCGCCGATTGGTTGTACTGGCTTGTCGCAGAAGGCTATTTGCGCATGAGCGAGGGACAATATCCGACCGTTTCGCTGACTGCCGAAGCATTGCCGGTGCTGGAAGGGAAAACGACAGTCATGCAGCGGCTGCGGACGACCGTTAAGCGTCAAGCATCATCGGGAGGAGCGGCGAATGCGCCGCTGTTCGAGGCGCTGAAGGCATGGCGGAAGGAGGCGGCCGCCCGCGAGAATGTGCCGCCGTTCATGCTGTTCTTCGACGCGACGCTTAAGGAACTGGCCGATCTTGCACCCCGAAGCGAAGAACAACTGCTGCAGACGAAAGGGATTGGTGCGGCGAAGGCGGCGAAATATGGCTCTGAATTGTTTCGGATTATCACCGAGCATGCCGGTGAAACGGCAACTGCTGAGCGGGATGAGGACGGGAACGGTTTCGTTCGTCGTCCGCCCGCCGCAGCCAAAGCAGACAACGGCGAGCCAAGCCATCTCCAATCGCTGAAGCTGTTTAATGAAGGACTTACAACGAAAGAGGTTGCCGAAGCGCGTGGCTTTAGCAGGGTTACGGTCGAAGGCCACATCATTCGCGGCGCGGAGGAAGGCCATGAAGTTGATTGGAGCCGTATTGTTCCGGAGGAGTACGAGAGTCGAATTGTAGAGGCCGTTAAGGAGCTGGGGGCGGCGAAGCTGCGCCCGATCAAGGACGCGCTTCCGGAAGAGGTCGACTACTTCGCGATTCACGGTGTTCTCGCCAAATACGGTTTCAAGGACGATCCGCAAACACTGTAAAATCGGCTGCCGCTGTGAAGTCGCTTTTGTAATTACCGCTTTCATTTAGTATACTATTTGGTAGATTAATTAATTTAGGAGGTAAGTTTCATGACTGAAATTATGTTGTTTTTGCACGTACTCGGCGCAGTTGGCATGGGCTTCTACGTCGTGCTGCCGATTATGATTGGCAAAGCATCGAAGCTTGCAGGCGTTGGCCAGGAAGGACTAGCGGAAGGTTTGTCGTCGGCGAACCGGATCGCGCAATATTTCTTGATCGTGCAGCTGCTTACAGGCGGCTACTTGATGTCGAAAAGTGATTATGCAGTCGCTTGGATGATTATTGTTACTGTGCTGTTCCTCGCTATTGCGGCACTTTCCGGCATTATGTCCAAGCCGCTGAAACGAATCATCGCTTCGATTCAAGAAGGACAAAGCGCAACCTCGCACATTAAGAAAACTCGCGTATTCAGCATTATTATCCTGTTGGTGTACATTCTGATTCTTTATTTTATGAAGTTTACATTCTAAGGATAAGTAGCTCAGGGGGAGAAAATCGTGCATCAGTCATCACCGGATATTGTGACGTTTGGGGAATCCATGGCTTTATTCATGCCGCCGGAGCACAAAGCATTGGAACGTGCAACGGTGCTTGAGCAAGGCTTTGGCGGAGCGGAGAGCAACGTGGCGATCGGTATTGCGCGGCTCGGCGGCTCGGCCGGCTGGTTCGGCGCACTAGGCAATGATCCATTCGGTAAAATGATTTTGAAAACGCTGCGCGGCGAAGGGGTCGATGTATCCCGCGCTGCGCAAAGCGATGAAGCGTCCACAGGAATGATGTTTCGTGAAACGGTTGCTGGCCGCATGGCGGTCCACTACTACCGCAAGCATTCGGCAGCGAGCCGAATGGAGCCGGAGCAGCTGGACGAGGATTATATTCGCGGAGCGAAGCTGCTCCACGTTACCGGTATTACAGCAGCGCTGAGCGACAGCTGCCGAAGAACGGTCAAGCGGGCGATCGAAATTGCGAAAGATGCCGGCGTAAAAGTCAGCTTCGACCCGAATTTGCGCCTGAAGCTTTGGACGATCGAGGAAGCTCGTGAAACGCTTCTACCATTCGCCGAACAGGCCGATTATTTTCTGCCCGGCTGGGATGAATTGAAGCTGTTGTACGATACCGATTCGTACGAAGAGGTAAAGACGAAGCTGACGCAGTTGAAAGCGGTAACGGTCATTAAAGGGGTCGGCGATACGACCGTTGTGCTGGAGAACGGAACGGAGACGCCGGTGCCGTTCTACCCGGCGGAGAAGGTAGTCGATACCGTCGGCGCTGGAGACGGCTTCTGTGCAGGCTTCCTCGCTGGATTAATGAAAGGCATGACGCCGGCCGAAGCGGTTGGGCTTGCCAGCATTAACGGATCCTTGGTTGTGCAAATGCGCGGCGATTGGGAGGCGCTTCCAGAGTGGAGCGCAGTTGAACAAAGAATGTCGGCTAAAGCGTGGGTGGAGAGATAACAATGGCAGACGCAAGCGTATCCGCATCGAAAGGTCAGCGCCGTCGAGAGGCGATACTTCAGGTTCTAAAACAGCAAGGGCGCATTACCATTCAAGAAATGGTTGAACGGTTTGATTGCTCCGAGGCGACGGCTAGACGGGACCTGGAGCAAATGGAGGCGCTCTATCCGATTATTCGAACGATCGGCGGAGCGATGTACGACGGCATGAATACGGTACGCGATATCGGTTTTGCGGAGCGGGAAGGTTTGTCTTATCTCGAGAAGGAACGCATTGCCGCGAAAGCGGCTGCCTTGATTAACGAAGGCGATGTTATCGGCTTGTCTGGCGGGACGACCAATTATTTGCTGGCGAAGCTGCTGAAGCATCGCAGCGGCATTACCGTTGTTACCAATGCGGTCAATATTGCGCTGGAGCTGGCGGGAAGCGAAGTTCAGGTTGTTGTGACGGGCGGAATTATGCGTCATAACAGCTTTGAACTGTGCGGACCGCTAGGGGAAGGGATGGTATCCCATCTGAACATCGGCAAAATGTTTATCGGTGTGGATGGCATTTCGGCGGCTGGAGGCATTACGACATACTCCGAGCAGGAAGCGCAAATTGCCAAGGCGATGATTAAGCGATCCCATGTCACCTATGCGGTGTTCGATCAGACGAAGGTTGGCAAAACGTCGCTATTCTCCATCGCCTCCTTGGAGGAGCTGCAAGCATTCATTACCGACGTCGCGGTACCTGCTGAATTAGAGGAAGCGGCTAATAAGCAGGGTATCCAAATTCACGTAGCAGATCAAACGAAATAGCGTCAAATTCATCATTTGACGCTTAGATCAACTAAAAAGGGCTTGCCCGGTTAAAAGCTTTTGATAAGCGATTAACCGGGCAAGCCCTTTTTTTGTATTTGATTAGTTATAAAGCCGCCTATTAGTTTGTATAAGCTTCATAGACCAGCTTGCCGTTCACCCAAGTGCGCGAAACGGTTTTGAAATCTGGACTTGCCAGTACGAGGTCGGCGCGCTTACCTTCGGCAATCGAGCCCGTTATGTCGGACAAGCCCAATTGACGGGCTGCATTGCCGCTGGCGCAGCGGCTGACGTCGATGACGGACAAGTCGGTGTGCTCCGTCATATAGCGAAACGCTTGGATCATCGTCAAACTGCTGCCGGCCAGATTGCCTTCCTTCAGTCGGGCAACGCCTTCTTGCACGAAGACGGGCAAGCCGCCCAGCTCGTACTGCCCGTCCGGCATACCGGCGGCCGATATGGCATCAGAGACGAGGACGAGCTTGTCAGCCGGCTTCGAGGAAGCCAGCAGCCGAATGGCGCCAGGATGAACATGATGACCGTCAGCAATAATTTCCGCGCAAATCCGGTCGTCGGACAGAACTGCGCCGACCGTTCCCGGTTCGCGATGATGAAGCGGACGCATCGCATTATACGTATGAACCGCATGCGATAAGCCTGCGTCGGCCGCTTTGTTCATCGTTTCGAAGGAGGCGTCGGTATGACCGCATGCCGCGACAATGCCGTTAGCTGCCATCCATTCAATCGCTTCAAGCGCTCCTTCATTTTCAGGAGCCAGCGTGACAAGCTTCACTAAGCCGGGGTAACGTTCCTGCCATTCCTGAAGCCAATCGAGACGAGGCGGCGAAAGGTAGGCGGGATTTTGCGCGCCGATCCATTTCAGGCATAGGAAAGGCCCTTCCAAATGGACGCCATACAGCGCCGCATAAGGCATTTCGACGTTCATGAAGGCGCTGGACGCCTCCAGCACCTTGTCGATCGCTTCCTTTGAAGCGGTGACCGTCGTCGCCAGCAAACCGGTTGTGCCTTGCGAAGCGTGCAGTTTCGTAATCGTTTCGTAGCTTTCCGCGCTTGCATCCATGAAGTCGCCGCCGGCTCCTCCGTGAACGTGAACATCAATGAAGCCGGGAAGCAGCCATTGGCCTTCGCCATCGATCCGAGCGGCCCCGGCCGCTGCTTGCTTTACGGCCGCTGACAAGCGATTTGTCTCCGGTATGATTTCTGCAATACGCCCGTTTTTCACACGTACGGCTCCTTCGACGACTGACTGCTCGAGTACGATTTTAACGTTGTCGATCAGCAGCTCATCGCGTTCGGTTTGATTGCCGCTTTCGTTCATAGTTCCAACTTCCTTCCGGCTTCGAGGTCGAGAAGCACGACGACCCGGGCATGGGTCTGCAGGAGCGAGGCCGGTACCTCCGTCGTAATCGGTCCGGTCAACGCTTGCTTGACAATGTCCGCTTTGTCCGCGCCTCTGACCACCAGCAGTATCGTGTTTGCTTTCAATATCGATCCAACGCCCATCGTAACAGCTTGCTTCGGAACGTCGTCCATCGAGGCGAAGAAGCGAGCGTTCGCTTCTAGCGTCTCTTGTTTCAGTTTGACGACATGAGTGCCGCCGGAGAGCGATCCATCCGGTTCATTAAAGCCAATATGGCCGTTGTGGCCAAGTCCGAGCAATTGCACGTCGACGGGCTGTGCTTGCAGCATCCGGTCATAGTTCTCGCATTCGGCTTCCAGCTGCTCGCCCATGCCGTTAGGCAAATGAGCCCGGCTTGCAGGCAGATCGATATGAGAAAATAAGTGCTCATTCATATAGTAAGCATAGCTTTGATCATTGTCGGACTGTAATCCGACGTATTCGTCTAAATTAAACGTCGTTGCGTCTTTAAACGAAACTTCGCCGCTTTTGTATTGCTCTACTATTTTGGCATAAATGCCGACCGGTGTCGATCCGGTGGCGAGTCCGAGCACGGCATTTGGCTTCTCGCGGACGATGTTAACGAGATAATCGGCGGCGAATGCATCTAGTTGTTCATTGCTGTCAAAAATTTTGATTTCCATAGTCGGGGCCTCCTAGGCAGCCATTGTGTGAAAAATGGAGTTTGGTTTTGGATTTGGATTGATGTCTTACTTTGCATGCTTTGACTTCCTTACTCTGATTCTATTTTACGATATAACACTCATCCTAACAATAAAAATGATTGAAAAAATCAAAAATATGAAATATAAGATCACTGAAGATGATTCAAAGCTCCATTGTTGCCGGTTGACCGAACGCTGCGTTATGATGGACAAAGCAAAGTTAACAAGTTCGCAGGGGGAAAACGATGACAGATCAAATTCAAGCATCCGAGGTAGCGGCCGTCACGTCGCGCAGGAAAAGCGAGCATATTCGCATATGCCTACAAGAAGAAGTGAACGGGTTGGGAGTCGATACCGGTCTGGATCGGCTCCGGTTTCGTCATAACGCGCTGCCGGAGCTGTCATTCGACGATATATCGCTTGCATCGAACCTATTTGGGCGGCAGCTAAAAGCGCCACTACTGGTCAGCTCCATGACGGGGGGGACCGATGCCGCCGGCGCCATCAACCGCAGGCTCGCGGAGGCAGCGGAGGAGCGGGGCTGGGCGATCGGACTCGGCTCCATGCGTGCGGCGATCGAGCAGGATCAGCTTGCGGCTTCGTTTTATATTCGTAAAGAAGCGCCTTCGGTGCCGGTCATCGCCAACCTTGGTGCGGTTCAGCTCAATTACGGTTATGGAGCGGAAGCGTGCAGACGAGCGGTCGCTATTGCGGACGCGGACGCGCTCGTGCTTCATTTGAATAGCATGCAGGAAGTGTTCCAGCCGGAAGGGGACACGAACTTCTCCGGCTTGCTTCGCCGCATCGAGGAAGTGTGCCGTGCGCTGTCTGTGCCAGTCGGCGTGAAGGAGGTGGGCTGGGGAATCGATGCGAACGTCGCGGTCAAGCTAGCTGCCGCAGGGGTTTCTTTCATCGATGCAGCTGGCGCGGGCGGCACGTCCTGGAGTCAGGTAGAAAAATATCGGGTCGCTGATCCGATTCGCAAACAGGCGGCGGAAGCGTTCGCCGATTGGGGGATTCCGACCGCAGAGAGCGTTAATGAGATTCGCGGCGCATTGCCGAATATGACGGTTATCGCAAGCGGCGGACTGCGCCACGGAGTGGACGCGGCCAAGACGCTGGCGCTTGGAGCCAACGCTGCAGGCTTTGGTCGCGTGCTGCTGCCGCGCGCCGCTCAAAGCGACAAACAAGTATCGGTGGAGCAGTTGATCGAGCAGTTTGCAAAAATAGAATTCGAACTGAAGACGGCCATGTTCGGCATCGGAGCAGCAAATGTCGAAGAGCTGCGGGGAACGGACAGGCTGGTCAAGCGTTAATGGGCAGGTTAGTCGAATGACTGCTGTCATACAGCGAAATACCGCGTGATGGGAGCTGGGGCGAAAGCGACAGCGTATCATCTGGATCGAAGCTTTTTATATAGGAAGGATGCAGCATAATGGCAGACGGGCAAACGTCTACAACAATATGGAACGGAAACTGGATACAAGTAAAAGTTCCGCTCCCTTTTTCGCTCAAGTGGGTGAACAGTTATGTGCTGCCTGAACCGGACGGGGAAGGATTCACAGTCGTCGATCCCGGCCTGCGGACTGAGGAAGCGATCGGCGCCTGGCAAGAAGCGATGGAACGGCACGGACTGTCTATGCGCGACGTTAAGCGAATCATACTGACGCATCAGCACCCTGACCACTACGGTTTAGCTGGTTACTTCCAGGAGCAAAGCGGCGCTCCCGTCTATATGACAAAGCGGGCGCATGACTATACGATAAGGCTTTGGGGAGAGCGGGCCGATTTTTCCGGCGATCTGCACCAGCTGTTTGAAGTACATGGCATGCCGAGAGAGCTGCTCGAGGCGATTGACGGCAATCTTGATGCCTTTTTGGAGCGGGTGTCTCCGCAGCCTGTCGTCACTTACATAGAAGCGGGCAGCGAGATGGAGTTCGGAGGATCGATATGGCAGTTGATCGACGCGCCGGGCCATGCGTTCGGTCAAGTTTGCTTTTACGATGCGCAGCATGGCTGGATGCTGTGCGGCGACCAGGTGCTGCCACGGATTACGCCTAATATTGGCTTTGTGCCGGGGGAAGAGGAGAATCCGCTGGAGCATTTTTTAACGAGCTTGCGGGAGTTGTCGCGTTATGAGGTAAAGATGGCGTTTCCGGGACATCGCGATCCTTTTCCTGAATTTGAAGAGCGCATTGAGGCGCTGCTTCAGCATCACGAGCGCCGGCTGACTAGTATGCTCGGTCTGTTGAAGCAGCCGTTGACCGCGTTCGAGTTATGCGAGGAAACGTTCGGAAAGAGTCTCCGCAGCAACCCGCACAACTTGCGCTTCGCCATGCAGGAGACGCTGGCGCATTTGCATTATTTGGAGCAGCAAGGAAGCGTCATTCGGACTGTAGGAGCGCCTGTTGTCTTCCAGGCGGCTGGAGATTAGTTTTATCGGTGGGGCAGTGTTGGGAGAGGCGGGTGTGTGTGTAGATTCTGAGGAGATCACTCGGTCTCAGCGTGTTCGATTGCGAGCATTCGTGAAGGAATAACTGCAATTGAGCAGTTATTTGCTCGCCCTGACCCTGAAACTAGCACAATAACTGCGTTTTGGCAGTTATTGCGGTCTCAGCGAGGTCGATTGCGAGCATTCGTGAAGGAATAACTGCCATTACGCAGTTATTTACTCGCCTTGGCCCTGAAACTGGTACAATAACTGTGTTTTGGCAGTTATTGCGGTCTCAGCGAGGTCGATTGCGAGCATTCGTGAAGGAATAACTGCAATTGAGCAGTTATTTGCTCGCCTTGGCCCTGAAACCGGTATAATAACTGCGTTTTGGCAGTTATTGAGCTCTCAGCAGCGTTGGGTGCGAGCATTCGTGAAGGAATAACTGCAATTACGCAGTTATTTGCTCGCTCTGTCCCTGAAACCGGTACAATAACTGCGTTTTGGCAGTTATTGCGGTCTCAGCAGCGTTGGGTGCGAGCATTCGTGAAGGAATAACTGCAATTATGCAGTTATTTACTCGCTCTGCTCCTGAAAATGGTACAATAACTGCGTTTTGGCAGTTATTGCGGTCGCGGTGCCGCTGAATGTTTTAGCTGAGAGCTACCCGACATCGATTTGTCATAACATAAAAAAGAAGCAGGGAGCCTAGGCTAAGCTCCCTGCTTCTTTGCGCTGCGCTTCCCAATGACGGATCGTTAATCGAGAGGCAGGTTCGTGTTGCTTTCGCGTTCGGCCTGCTTGCGGTGAGCGATCCGGCTGGCGGCGGATGCGGCGATGGCGCCAACGATGTCGTCCAGAAACGTATGCGCATGCTTGCCGTTTTTTTCGTTCAGCTTTTTCAATATGCCGGGCTTGAGCTTATCGATATAGCCAAAGTTGGTAAAGCCGATGCTGCCATATACGTTAACGATCGACAGCGCAAGTATTTCGTCGCAGCCGTACAGGCCTTCGTCGTTGCGAATCATCTCCTGCAGCGGACTCATCAGCTTGCCTTCCTCGGCGAGGATATCCAGCTGAATGCCGGTCAGAACCGCGTTTTGCACTTCTCGTTTGGACAATACGGCCTCGACGTGCACGACGCATTCATCAAGCGTCAGTTCAGGAAAGTAATCCTTTTGCAAAAAATGGACAAGCTGTCCAATTTGTATTTTCGTTACTCCGCGCTTGGCAAGCCATTCGTCAGTTGCTTCGGCTACCTTGCGGCTGTTAAGACTGTAAGAATTAGGTGTCATAACAATTTACCCCCTCATGATTTTGTGGACAAAACTGGTCTAAAAAAGGGAAGGGCTCGTATACATAGTACTACAAAATCAACAAATGTAAAAAGCCGCAAGGCAAAAACGATTGGGGAGGAAAGGTTATTATGGTTCGTACGAAATGGCTTCGCCGCGCAGCGATCGGCGCTTTACTGGTACTGCCCATTCTGACGGCTGGATGCGGAATCTTTTCCAGACAAACGGATGGGGCGATCGATCCGCCGCAAAATGGTTCCGGGGTGACCGACGAAGGAACGAAAACCGGACAGGCTGCGACGTCGGAGCAAGGCGATGGTTCGCATCTCACGGTGTACTTAAAGGATCGCAATGGCTATTTAGCGCCGGTCGCTTTGCGGACGACGTTTGGTAAAAACGAGGAACCTGGTCAAAAAGCGCTTGAAATGATGGTAAACGGCGGCGCGTACGCCAGCCAAATTCCGGAAGATTTCAGCGCGGTGCTGCCAGAGGGCACGCAAGTTAATTCGTTCCATGTCGACAAGGACAGTAAAATCGCCACAGTCGATTTCTCAGAGCCGTTCAGCGGCTACACAGCAACAGAGGAACGCTCCATCGTTGAAGCCATTACGTGGACGCTGACAGCCATTCAAGGAATCGAAGGGGTCGAAGTATGGTCCGAGGGCGAGAAGCTGACGGAAATGCCGGTGGACAGCTTCCCGTTGGATGAGCCGCTCACTCGTGCGGTCGGCATTAATCTTGAGGCGGCCGACGGCGTCAACTATTCCGATTCAACGCCTGTTACGCTTTACTTCTCATCGCAAACGTCGAACGACGAGCAATATTATGTTCCAGTAACAAGGCTGATCGCCAGACCTCAAACCACCAAAGCGCAGGCGGCGTTGGAGCAATTGATCGCAGGTCCGCTGGATCGCAAACAGCTCAGCGCGGTTATTACAGACGATGTTAAAGTGACAAGCGTACAGGAGAAAGATCATATTTTGACAGTCGACTTGAAGGATGACGCTTATGAAAGAGGGCAAGCGGCTCCGAAAGAAATGCTGGAGGCGTTAGTGCTTTCGTTAACAGAGACGACAAGTGCGGATAAGGTGCAAATTTTGTTGAACGGCGACTCTAATATTGTGGACAGCGAAGACAATTCGTATCAGGAGCCTGCATCCCGGCCGCATCACGTCAACGCGATCAAAAGCTAGAAGAAAGCGCGGCAATAAAGGGGCCGGTCGGAATGACCGTGGGAAAAGAAGGAAGGAGCCAAGGCGCGGCTCCTTCCTTCTTTGTTTGAGCGGGTGCAATTCTTCGGCTACTTTGGTAAAATAGACAGGATTGCAAGGAAGCAATCGTGGAAGTTTATACATAAAGAGATGCGATTTTCAGGAGGATTACAAAATGAGAATAGACGGACGCGCGCCGAGCGAGCTTCGACCGGTAAAAATAACGACAGGCGTCAATAAATATGCGGAAGGCTCCGTGCTGATTGAAGTGGGCGAAACGAAAGTGATTTGCACGGCTTCAGTGGAGGAACGAGTGCCTCCTTTCATGAAAGGACAAGGCAAGGGATGGATCACGGCGGAATATTCTATGCTGCCGCGCGCTACCCATAGCCGCAATCAGCGGGAATCGGCAAGAGGCAAGCTGACGGGCCGGACGATGGAAATTCAGCGGCTGATCGGCCGAGCGCTTCGTTCCGTTGTCGATCTGCATGCGCTTGGAGAGCGGACAATTACGCTCGATTGCGATGTCATCCAGGCTGACGGAGGTACGCGGACGACGTCGATTACCGGCTCTTTCGTTGCTTTGTGTCTGGCGGTCAACAAACTGAACGCTGCTTCGCCGTTTGCTAAATACCCAATTACGGACTATTTGGCTTCGGTCAGCGTGGGCGTCATTCAGGAGGAAGCGTTGCTCGATTTGAACTATGACGAGGATTCCAAAGCCAAGGTCGATATGAACGTCGTGATGACCGGCGGCGGAGCGTTTGTCGAGGTGCAGGGCACAGGCGAGGAAGCGCCATTCTCGCGGGCCGAGCTGAATCAGCTGCTTGAGCTGGCGGAAGGCGGCATCTTGCAATTGGTTGAACAACAGCGCGAAGCGCTGGGCGAGAACGCCGTTCGAATCGGAGGAGCGGGAAAATGAGCGGATTGTCTCAGAACCGGGTGCTAGTTGCGACGAAAAATGAAGGCAAAGCGAAGGAGTTCGCACATGCGCTTGCCAAACTGGACAAAACGACGGAAAGTTTGAATGATTATCCCGCTTTCCCCGATATTCCGGAAGACGGCGACACGTTCTCTGCTAATGCCCGCATTAAAGCAAAAGCGGCGGGCGACGCATTCGGCGTTCCTGTATTGGCCGACGACTCGGGACTGCGGGTCGAAGCGCTGAATGGCGAGCCTGGCGTCTATTCGGCAAGGTATGCTGGTGAGAAGGCGGCGGATGAAGCAAACAACGCCAAGCTGCTGCGGGAGCTGGCCAAGCTTGCGCTGCCGGATGCGGCGGAGCCGCTGGCGGACGGCACGCGTCTGCTTAGCGCAGCGCAGTTCGTCTGCGCGCTCGCTCTGTACGATCCGTCAACCGGCTCCTTCGTGGAAGCGGAAGGAACGGTCGATGGCTTCATCGCCGACCGCCCTCACGGCGACGGCGGCTTCGGCTACGATCCGTTGTTCTGGCTGCCGCAGCTTGACCGGGGAATGGCCGAGCTGTCGAAGGAAGAAAAACAGCAGATCGGCCATCGCGGGCATGCGCTGGCTGCATTGATCGCCAAATTGGAGCAGGATGGCGGTTTGGTGAAATAAGCGAAGCCATAAGGCTGCTGCAAATTCGTCTGCTTTTCATCTAAATCTTCTATAAATAAAAGCCCCTGAACAAGCGCTTTCCGAAGCGCCGGTTCAGGGGCTTATTTGGTTACCGTATTATTTGACAGAGACGCCGTATTCCTTCAGCCATACGTTCACCTGGTACAAATAGGCGAACAGCTGCGGGCCGGACATTAATTGGCCGAACCATGGAATGTTCGACTTTGCGGAATCGGATTCCGCCAGCTCTCTCACTTTTGTTGCATTTATGAGCGGTAGGATTGGGGAAGACGGATCGTTCAGCACATCCAGCACTAAACCTTTTACCGCAGCCAAGTAATTGGGATTGTGAGTTTTCGGATAAGGACTTTTTTTGCGCGTCAGCACATCGTCAGGTAGTACGCCCTTCAGCGCTTTTCGTAAAATACCCTTTTCGCGGTCGCCAGCCGCTTTTATCTCCCATGGAATATTCCACACATACTGTACGAGCCGGTGATCGCAGAATGGCACGCGAACTTCGAGGCCCGCGGCCATGCTCATACGGTCCTTCCGGTCGAGCAGCGTGGGCATAAAGCGGGTAATGTTCAAGTAGGACATTTGCCGCATTTTTCTTACCTGAGGGGACTCTCCGTCCAAATGAGGCACTTCGGCAATAGCGGCGGCGTATCGGTCTCCGATATAATCGAGCGGCTTGATCCAATCGGCAACTTCCGGATTCAGCAGTTCTGCGCGCATTGCGGAGGCGAGGGACCATGGGAAGATATCTGCATTCAAAGCTTCCTCCCGATGAAACCACGGATAACCGCCGAAGATTTCATCGGCTGCCTCCCCAGAAATAGCGACGGTTGCGCCTTTTTTAATTTCTCGGCAAAACAGCAGCAGGGAAGCGTCGACGTCGGCCATGCCCGGCAAATCGCGGGCTAGCGTTGCGTCTCGGAGGGCGGCGACCAGCTCCGGCGTATCGAATTGCACCGGATGATGGATCGTTTCAAGATGGGTCGTCATTCGCTCGATCCAGGGAGCGTCGCTGTTCGGCTGGAAGGCGTGAGCCTGAAAATGCTTGTCGTTGTCGCGGTAGTCCACCGAATACGTATGGACGCTGCCTTGCCCGGTCTGCTCATAGTAGCGGACAGCGAGCGTCGTCAATGCGCTTGAGTCCAAGCCGCCGGACAGCAGCGTGCAAACCGGCACGTCCGAGACGAGCTGGCGCTCCGTCGTATCCCGGAGCAGCTCGCGCACCCGATCGGCCGTCTCGTCAATCGTTTCCGCATGCGGCAAGCTTTCCAGCTTCCAATATTGCGTTCGGCGGATGCCGCCGCGGCTAACCGTCATGCACCAGCCCGGCAGCAATTCAGTTAATCCTTTGTATACGCCTTGGCCCGGCGTGCGTGCAGGTCCCATAACGAACACTTCCGCAAGGCCTTCCGCTCCTACTTCGGCTTTCATCGCCGGATGGGCCAAAATCGCTTTCGGCTCGGAGCCGAACAGAAACAGGCCGTCTTCAGCGCTATAGAACAGCGGCTTCACGCCGAGACGGTCCCTAGCGAGAAACAGCTCCTGCTCCTCCGTATTCCAGATCGCAAAAGCGAATATACCGTTAAAGCGCTCTATGCAGCTTTTTCCCCATTCCATGAATGAGACAAGCAGCACTTCAGTATCACAAGTTGTTGAAAAGGTTCTGCCCCTGTGCTCCAATTCTTTGCGCAATTCCAGCGCGTTATATAGCTCGCCATTATAGACGATGACATACGTGCTGTCGCCCGAGTGCCGAATCATCGGCTGTGCGCCGTTCACGGGATCAATAACGCTGAGCCTTCTATGACCGAGCGCGCAGCTTGGCGATAGCCAGGTGCCGGATGCGTCGGGGCCTCGCAGCGACAGCGTCTCTGTCATCCGCTCGAGGCTGTTGCCGTCTTGAGTCAAATCGCGGCTCCAATCGATCCAGCCGGTTATTCCACACATCGTAACTCATTCCTTTCTTCTGCTGGGCGCAAATAGCGATAATAACCGTTATATGCCGGAAAAAGGCATAAAATGTCTGTCCGCCAGGGGAAGCTATGGGAGCATCGAAGCGACGGGGTATGACGGTGCGAAAGGAGACGTTGATGGAAATGGGTAACGAGTTTTATTCGGAGGACGAACGGAAAATATATTACGTATCGGTTCAAACCGGACAACTGCTGGAGGAAGAGGGGGCCGCAGGTTACGAGCTTGTCATTAAAGCGAACCGAGAAGAATTGACCGAGCTGCAGGAATTGTTTGAGCAGCTGTCAACGGTGGATGAGGCGCAAACTGCCCAGTTTGGGCTTCGCCCATTTGCAGGTGCGGGCGTTGATGACGAGGAAATGAACAAAGGGTACGACCAAACCATCCAGCAAATCTACAAAAGACTTTACGATTTGGGCACCGACTCAACGAAGCGGCATATCGAATCGATGAGATTGTTTTAGCCAATTGGCAATGCCCGCACGCGCATCCTCGCGGAAAGGAGGTGAAGCGAGTGACCCAATCTCCGAAGGATAAAAGCTTGAAATATGACATTAACCCGGAGTTCGCCGATCGCGTGCTCGAGAAAAACCGGCAGCAAAACGCGCAAAATAACCCGAGCGGTAATCGAGGCGGAAACCGCCGCTCCGGTCGCCATTAAGAAGCTTTGCTAAAATAAATAAACGCGCCGGATGGGGGAGCAATCGTTCCGGTTCCTGCCTTTCCGGCGCGGTTTAATCTGATTGGATTATTTTTTCGGTTGCATACAGAACGTATGTTTGGTATATAATAAGAACAAACGTTCTATTGAGGGGGCTGCCGAATGGAAAGCTACATCGGGCAAACCGTGCAACTGATTTATATCGATCGCAAACGGAAGGTAAGCATTCGTGAAGTTAAAGTCATTTCGGTGAAGGGGCCGCTGTTCAAAGCATATTGTTACAATGCTCAGGCCTTTCGTGTTTTCAACGCGGCAAATGTCGTCGACATAGAGCCGGTTCGAAAAAGAGTGCAGGCTTAAAGGAAGCGAATATGGCGCTAACAATAAAAAAGCCATCGAATAGCGGCAAGCCGCCGCTTCGATAGCTTTTTTTGCGATTGAAAATTATTGTTTGTCCTCTGTTTGCGGGAAGACTTGCGTATGGAACACTTCGCCTGTGCTCTCGTCTTTCACGTTCATTGTCACTTTTTGTTTGTCGGCGCTGATGCCTTCAAACGTTTTGTAGGTTATGGCTTGGATACTTAGTCCAATAATAACGAAGCCGTCCATGCTTTGTTGGTAGGCTGCCTTGTCTACGGAGATGGTATACTCGCTAAAGTCATCCTTATACTGGATATCCTTAATGGAGGCGAATGTACCATCCGTCAGGATCTCTTCGATCGATTCTTTGATACCGGCTGCCATTTCCTTCAACATTGCTTCATGAGTGGATTTGGACATTGTATAGGTAAGCGATCCATCATCATTTTTCACAACTTCCTTAACGCCATCAGCTTTCGCATCTTCGATAATTTGCTCCATGTCCTGGCCTTCAAACATTGCTGCGGGCAGCGTCACGTCCACGTTCAGCAATTTTTTGTCCACTTCGATGCCCTTGTCCTGCTTGTTATTGGAGACTTCATTTGTCGAGGCCGGTGTGTTTTCCTTCTTTGCTCCCGAGCAACCCGATAAAACAATAGAAGCGGCCAACAGTAAAACAGCTAACTTTTTCAAAAAAATAACCCCCTTGTTCTGATAACTCCAACAGTCTACTATATAATCCACAATATGACTATCCTCTTTTCGACATATTTTTCCTCTGTTTTATGTCGAAAAATGTAATATTGTGTGTAGAATGTAACGACTCAACCTTAAAATCAGTGCTTGACTGAAAAGGTGAAAAAACGAAGGGGCAGAGGGATTCTGGAGAGTCGACAGTGGTCGCTTTTAAAGCATGATTCCTACCACAACCATCAATAAAATAAAGGAATCAGGCTTTAATGGCGATTGGAAGAACCCTCTGCCCCGCAGTGCTTCCCCTCACTTCAAGTCAAGCAGTGTTTTCGTTTTAAGAGGAGGTCATTCAACATATCGCAAACGCATTTTTATATTCCAAGCATAACAAAAAGACCGAAAAGCCTGATGAACCAAGCTCTTCGGTCTTTTTCAAATCTATATGTCCGTTGCATAATTTCATAAAAATGGCGTCCCAGAAGGGATTCGAACCCCTGGCCAACGCCTTAGAAGGGCGTTGCTCTATCCAGCTGAGCTACTGGGACACGTAAGAAAGATTATAGCATGCTAATCGTGGTTATGGCAACAACAATTTTTTCAGGCATGCTGGAGCGGGTGATGGGAATCGAACCCACGCCTCAAGCTTGGGAAGCTGGCGTTCTGCCATTGAACTACACCCGCAAGAAGCAACAATGGATAATGTAGCATATCGAGGAAGAAAACTCAAGCCGAAATACTATTGACGAAATATTCAACATTTTTATAAGAAAAAATGCCTATAAACCGTAACGGGAAAGAAGAATTTTGTCGATAAAAAGATCAATGACTAGAAATCGGCATTCGAGGCAACAACTACAACCAACGCTTCTAAAAAAGAAAGAAGCGGATAGCGGTTGTGGACTTGTCCTGTTGTGCCTTCGCAATCGCATAATTTATTCTATGGGCGCATCCATGGTATAATCGAACGCGAGGAAGCAAACGAATGATGCGGTTTGACCGACAAGGCGGTGGTACCATAACGACTCCAAACGACAGACAAACAGAAAGCAAAGACGGCAACGTTTATTTATTTCCTAAAATGCTCGACCATTATCAAATTCAATTGACGCGTCTGCTAGAGTCGGAGCAGTACGGAGAGGCGAAGAGGCTGCTCCGGTTTTTAATGCAATGCCAAGGGGAAGACGAGCGGCATTACGAGGAGTGGGCAAGCTTGCTCTCGTGGCTCGATATGGCTTTTCCCGAGGCGGGCGTTACGGCCGGACGCAGCGAATACATAACGGAAGCGGATCAACAAGAAGAAGAGGATGAAGCGCTGCTGCGCGAGCATGCGCTTAATCCATTCGGACAAGACGAGGCATACATCAAGCAGGTGCTCTACATTATGGAGCATCATCCGATGATCGACCAGCAAATATTGGCGCTGGAACGGGCCGCCTACATTAAGGATCCGGAAGTGGACGACGCAATCAAGCAGTGGCTGACCGCCGGCAAAGACATTCATCCGATCGTTCAATTCAAGGCGCTGCAATGCTTGCGCAAACGAGACGTCACTGGAACGATTGTGCTGGAGCGCATGGGCGAGACGGTGGAACTCGAGGTTGAAGCGACGCCGCTCTCGATGGAACAGTTTCCGCCTTCCGTTACGCGCATATTGGAACGGGTGGAGGACGTGACGGAAGCGGACGATCCGACGCTGCCCCATTTCGCAAGAGAGCTATGGAAAGAGAGCCTGCAGTTTTTGTACGGCACAACGGCGTATGCATGGATGCTGCGAGAAGAAGACGACACGATCGATTGCTTTGCGGCAGCGTTGCATCTTACGCTCATGCTGGCGGTTTACGGAACGGCTAACGACGACGACATTCGTGAAACCTATTTAATAACGGAATCGCTTCGGTTTCGGTATGAGCAAGCGTGCAGGCTTTTGAGGCAAGTGGCCGTATTTCGGCAAAGTGGGGAAGATGATCCCCAGCCTTGAAATGATCGCGCAGAATGATTATAATAGAATGGTTTATGAAACGTGAAAATTTGAAGACGCATGCGTTTTTTGGAGGGGAAAGCATAAAATGAAAGCTACTTGGGAAAAAATAGACAAGAACGTCGTTTCCATCGACGTTGAGGTTGAAGCGGAGAAAGTTACCGTTGCGCTTGACCAAGCTTTTAAGAAAGTCGTTCAAAAAGTGAACGTACCTGGTTTCCGTAAAGGCAAAGTGCCTCGGGGCATTTTCGAATCCCGTTTCGGCGTGGAGAGCCTGTACCAGGATGCGATCGACATTTTGCTGCCGGACGCGTACTCCGAAGCGGTAAAAGAAACGAACTTGCAACCTGTTGACCGTCCTGAAGTGGACGTTGAGCAATTCGCGAAAGGCGAAACGTTCAAGTTCAAAGCGAAAGTCATCGTTCGTCCTGAAGTACAATTGGGCGAATACAAAGGACTGGAAGTACCTGCTGCCGACGTAACTGTTGGCGACGAAGAAGTAAGCGCAGAGCTCGAGCGTCTGCAACAACGCCATGCCGAACTGGCTGTCGTGGACGAAGGTCCAGCTGAGAACGGCGACATCGCTGTTATCGACTTCGACGGCTACGTTGACGGTGAAGCATTCGAAGGCGGCAAAAGCGAAGGACACTCGCTGGAACTCGGTTCCGGTTCGTTCATCCCTGGCTTCGAAGAGCAAGTCGTAGGTATGCAAATCGGTGATTTCAAGGACGTGGAAGTGACGTTCCCTGAAGAGTACCATGCCGAAAATCTGGCGGGCAAACAGGCCGTATTCAAAGTGAAGCTGCATGAGCTGAAACGCAAATCGTTGCCGGCTCTTGACGACGAGTTCGCAAAAGATGTTAGCGAATTCGATACTTTGGAAGAGTACAAGCAGGACCTCGTTGTCAAGCTGAAAGAAAACAAAGAAAAAGCGGCTGAGCAAGATCGCGAGAACGCAATCGTAGCTAAAGCTGCTGAAGCGGCGGAAGTGGATATTCCGGAACCGATGATCGTAACGGAAGTCGATTTCATGATTCGCGATTTCGAAAACCGTCTGCGTATGCAAGGCATGAACATGGAGCTGTACTATCAGTTCTCCGGCCAAGACGAGTCCGTGCTTCGTGAGCAAATGCGCTCCGACGCCGAGAAGCGCGTCCGCAACAACCTGGTGCTGAGCGCTATTGCTAAAGCGGAAGGAATCGAGGCTACGGAAGAGGACGTAACTGAAGAGCTTGAGACGTTGTCGAAAGCTTACAACCGTCCTGCTGAAGAGCTTCGCACGATCTTCACAGAAAACGGCAACATCGACAGCCTGAAAGAAGACGTAGAGCTTCGCAAAACGATCAAGTTCCTGCTCGATAACAGCAAAACGGCTTAAATATCAGTCGTCTCTGAGCGAGCGCGAAACTGTTCAACTGAATATATAGCTTTAAGCAGAAAGTAAGGCACGTCGTCGATATGATACGTGCCTTATTTTCACCCTACATAACATATTGTGGTGGATTTGGGGATTCGTCTGGTGTACATATCGAGCACTAAGCGCAGTATAATGTAATATCGGAATGCGGTGCTGCGGGAAAAATGACATTGCCGTTTCTTCGTGTTACAATATCTTTGTTTAATAAGTCATATACCGAAAAGAGGTTGGTCGCATGAATCTGGTACCGATCGTAGTCGAACAAACGAATCGCGGTGAGAGATCTTACGATATTTACTCGCGATTATTGAAAGACCGCATTATATTTCTCGGGAGCGCAATCGACGATGATGTAGCAAACTCCATCATTGCGCAGCTGTTATTCCTGGCGGCCGACGATCCAGAGAAGGACATTCATCTGTACATTAATTCCCCGGGCGGCAGCGTAACGGCCGGCATGGGCATTTTTGATACGATGCAATATATTAAGCCGGACGTATCGACGATCTGCATGGGCATGGCGGCGAGCATGGGCTCCCTCTTGTTGACGGCTGGCGCCAAAGGCAAGCGCTTTGCGCTGCCGAATGCAGAAGTTATGATTCACCAGCCGCTCGGCGGCGTGCGTGGCCAGGCTTCGGACATTAAAATCCATGCTGACTGGATCTTGAAGACAAAGCAAAAGTTGAATCAAATTTATGTGGATCGCACCGGTCAACCGTACGAGAAAATCGAACGAGACACCGACCGCGACAATTTCCTGAGCGCTCAGGACGCGTTGGAATACGGTTTGATCGATAAGGTGATTACATCTCCGGTATCGTGAAGATTTTATTGAAGGGGTGATACCAGTGTTTAAATTTAACGATGAAAAAGGCCAGTTGAAATGCTCGTTCTGCGGCAAATCGCAGGAACAAGTGCGCAAATTGGTAGCCGGACCCGGCGTCTATATATGCGATGAATGCATCGAGCTTTGCACCGAGATCGTTGAGGAAGAGCTCGGCCACGAGGAAGAGCTCGACTTGAAAGACATTCCAAAACCGAAGGACATTCGCGCCATTCTTGACTCGTATGTCATCGGACAGGAATTTGCGAAAAAATCGCTGTCCGTAGCGGTTTACAACCACTACAAGCGCGTTAATTCCGGCAGCAAAATCGAAGACGTCGAGCTGCAAAAAAGCAATATTTTGCTTGTAGGCCCGACAGGCTCCGGCAAAACGCTGCTGGCGCAAACGATGGCTAAAATATTGAACGTGCCTTTCGCTATTGCAGACGCGACTTCCTTGACGGAAGCGGGTTATGTTGGCGAGGACGTCGAGAATATTTTGCTTAAGCTGATTCAGGCAGCAGATTACGATGTCGAGAAAGCGGAACGCGGCATTATTTATATTGACGAAATCGATAAAGTTGCCCGCAAATCGGAGAACCCTTCGATTACGCGCGACGTATCGGGAGAAGGCGTACAGCAGGCGCTGCTCAAAATTTTGGAAGGCACGGTCGCATCCGTACCTCCTCAAGGCGGCCGCAAGCACCCGCATCAAGAGTTTATTCAAATCGATACGACGAACATTTTGTTCATTTGCGGCGGCGCGTTCGACGGGCTGGAGCAGCTGATCAAACGTCGTATCGGTAAAAAGGTAATCGGTTTTAACTCCGCTGGAGAAACACAAAAGGATTTGAAACCGGGCGAGTATCTGTCGATGGTACTGCCGGAAGACTTGCTGAAATTCGGTCTTATTCCGGAATTCGTCGGCCGTTTGCCGGTTATTTCCACATTGGAGCCGCTCGACGAAGCTGCTTTGATGCGTATCCTCTCGGAGCCTAAGAACGCGCTTGTCAAGCAGTATCAAAAGATGCTTGAGATGGACAACGTGAAGCTCGATTTCGAGCCGGCCGCGCTGGAAGCGATCGCCAAGGAAGCGATCAAGCGCAATACCGGAGCGCGCGGTTTGCGGGCGATCATCGAAGGCATTATGCTGGAAGTGATGTACGAAGTTCCATCGCGCGACGACGTGAGCACTTGCCTCATTACGGAGCAATCCGTACAGGAGAAGATCATGCCGGAGCTTACATCGAAGAAGGGCAAGAAGAAGGAAGAAAGCGCCTAAGTTTAAAGATACGTCACAGCGGCAGCTTGCCTCCCAGGGTTGGGGGCGGCACGGCTGCCGCTGAGGCGTTATTACCGTTAATGCATCCACCCTTGTTTTGCGGCTAGGCCGTGCATTCGGGGGTGGACTTTGACGTTCATGGGAGAGATCACTTTATGTATTTGCGCAAAGACACAGTACCGGTAAAAGTGGGCAACCTGACGATTGGCGGCAGCGACGAGGTCATTATTCAAAGCATGTGTACGACGAAGACGGCCGACGTTGAAGCGACTGTCGCCGAAATTTTGCGTCTGGAAGAAGCAGGCTGCCAGATCGTTCGCGTTACCGTCAACAATAAGGAAGCAGCCGATGCGATCAAGGAGATCAAGAAGCGGATCCATATCCCTCTCGTTGCGGACATTCACTTCGATTACCGGCTCGCGCTGGCAGCGATTGAGAACGGCGTCGATAAAGTGCGGATCAACCCGGGCAATATCGGCCGCCGTGAAAAAGTCGAAGCGGTCGTAAAGGCGTGCAAAGAGAAGGGGATTCCGATTCGAATCGGTGTGAACGCCGGATCGCTTGAAAATCATTTGCTCGAGAAGTACGGTTATCCGACGCCGGAAGCAATGGTTGAGAGCGCTTTGTTCCATATCGGCATTTTGGAGGAGCTCGATTTCCACGATATTATCGTGTCGCTGAAAGCTTCCGATGTACCGATGGCGATCGCTGCTTATCGGATGGCGGCGGAGAAAATCAAATATCCGCTTCATCTCGGCATTACAGAGGCGGGTACGCTTCATTCCGGCACGATCAAAAGCTCGGCGGGCATCGGCGCTTTGCTGGCGATGGGGATCGGCAACACGGTTCGCATCAGTCTGAGCGCGGACCCGGTTGAAGAGGTAAAGGTAGCGCGCGAGCTGCTGAAGACGTTCGGACTCATTACGAACGCGGCGACGCTTATTTCCTGCCCAACCTGCGGCCGGCTTGATATCGATCTGTTCTCTATTGCGAACGAAGTGGAAGAATATATCTCCAAAATTAAGGTGCCGATCAAAGTTTCGGTGCTCGGCTGCGCGGTTAACGGGCCGGGTGAGGCGCGTGAGGCGGATATCGGAATCGCCGGAGCACGAGGCGAAGGCATGCTGTTTCGCTACGGCGAGATGATCCGCAAAGTGCCGGAGGCCGAGCTTCTAAACGAGCTGAAAAAAGAAATCGACGTCATCGTTCGCCATTTCGAAGCGACCGGGGAAATACCGGGCCGCAAGCAGCATTCGCACGCCTAATTGGCGTGCGTACTCCATAAGTATGGCCGCAAAGGCATTCGGACCGTTCGCTCAGCGAAGAGCGGGCGTAACCGAATGCCTTTTTTGTATGAGCTCTCCTTCCAACGGTTATTCCCGCCTTTCCGAGGCAATACTACCAAGTACGAACTCTATTTGGCGGTGCTGTCTCGGAATGTCCGCTGCTCGGGCAGGGACAGCGCCCTTTCGATCGTTATATCATCTCGGGAACGGCGGTCTGCGCGGGAAGCGTTAGCCGTTGCCGTATAAGGGAGCGGATGGTAATGAATTTAAGTATGGCGTTAATGTTAATTCAAGTCTTTTTTGCGGTCGTCATCGGCTTGTATTTCTGGAACTTGCTGCGTAATCAGAAGACGAATCGGTCGGCGGTCGATCGTGAATCGCGCAAGGAAATGGATAAGCTGCGAAAGTTGCGCTCGATTTCTTTAACGAAGCCGTTGGCGGAGAAAACGCGTCCGCAGGCGATGCAGGATATTGTCGGACAGATCGATGGCTTACGGGCGCTGAAAGCGGCGCTATGCAGCGCGAACCCGCAGCATGTTATTATTTACGGCCCGCCTGGCGTCGGCAAGACGGCGGCGGCTCGCGTCGTTCTGGAGGAAGCGAAAAAAAATCCAACATCGCCATTTCTGCCGGAGGCGAAATTTACGGAGATCGATGCCACGACGGCTCGATTCGACGAACGGGGTATAGCCGACCCGCTGATCGGGTCCGTTCACGACCCGATCTATCAAGGTGCGGGAGCAATGGGCGTTGCGGGCATTCCGCAACCGAAGCCGGGTGCGGTTACGAAAGCGCATGGCGGCATCCTGTTTATCGATGAGATCGGGGAATTGCATCCCGTTCAGATGAATAAACTGTTAAAAGTGCTCGAGGACCGCAAAGTGTTTCTCGAAAGCGCCTATTACAATTCGGAAGATACGAATATTCCGATGTATATTCATGATATTTTTCAAAACGGTCTGCCCGCCGATTTCCGTTTAGTCGGAGCCACGACGCGTTCGCCGCAGGATTTGCCGCCGGCGATCCGTTCGCGCTGCATGGAAATTTATTTCCGTCCGCTGCTGGCGGGCGAAATCGGCTTGATTGCAGACAATGCGGTCAAGAAGATCGGCTTTGCGCCATGCCCGGAAGCGGTCGAGGTCGTAAAGCGATACGCAACAAACGGTCGCGAAGCGGTAAACGTTATTCAATTGGCCGCAGGGGTTGCTTTGTCCGAGAAACGAGATTCGATTACGGCGGCGGATGTAGAATGGGTTGTCAACAGCAGCCAAATTCCGCCTCGCCCGGACCGCAAAGTGCCAGCTGTGCCGCAAATCGGCTTCGTCAACGGCCTTGCCGTTTACGGACCGAATATGGGGACGCTGCTGGAAATCGAGGTTAGTGCAATTCCCGTGGCGCAAGGTAAAGGGCAATTCACGATTACAGGCGTAGTAGACGAAGAAGAGCTGGGCGGCGGTTCGCGTACGCTTCGCCGGAAGAGCATGGCCAAAGGCTCCGTTGAGAATGTGCTGACGATGCTGCGCCGCTACGGCCTTAATCCGCAAGATTACGACCTGCATATCAACTTCCCGGGCGGCACGCCAATCGACGGTCCGTCGGCTGGTGTTGCCATGGCGACGGCGATTGCTTCGGCGATCAAAGAGCAGCCAATTGACAACAAACTCGCTATCACCGGAGAGGTTGGCATTCACGGCGACGTGAAACCGGTTGGAGGCGTTCTGGCGAAAGTGGAGGCCGCTTTTCAGTCGGGGGCGGAGACGGTCATTATTCCAAGAGACAACTGGCAAGAAATTTTCAACAATCTGGAGGGCGTTAAAGTGATTGCCGTCGAACGTGTAGACGAAGTATTTGCACTCGTATTCCCGATTGCCGGAACGGTCGTGAACGAGGTGGAAACGCATGTCGGCACCGATCTTTTTATGCCTTCCGGGGTTCCCTATTTGCAGGCGGATTCCGCAGAATGATAATATAGGGGAGACACATAATTTGGAGGTGCTGGTGTGGGACCCGGAAAAACGAAAAACCGTCGGCTTCCCCTGCTTCCGCTTAGGGGGCTGCTCGTATATCCCAGCATGGTGCTCCACCTTGACGTGGGAAGAGATAAATCGGTAAGAGCGCTGGAAAAATCGATGATCGACGATCATATGATTCTGCTGTGCTCGCAGTCCGAGGTGAATATCGAGGAACCGACGGAGGATGATATTTATCGCGTCGGCACTATTGCTCGCGTACGTCAAATGCTTAAGCTGCCGAACGGGACGATCCGCGTTTTGGTCGAGGGCGTCACGAGAGCGGAAATTATCGATTACTTGGCCAATGACGAATTTTACGAAGTGACCGTCAAAGAATTGCCAGAGCAAGAAACGGACGATCCGGAAGTCGACGCGCTCATGCGCACGGTGCTTAGCCAATTCGAGCACTACATATCGCTTTCCAAAAAGGTAACGCCGGAAACACATGCCGCCGTATCGGATATCGAAGAGCCCGGTCGGCTGGCCGATGTTATAACGAGCCATTTATCGCTCAAAATTAAAGATAAGCAAGACATTTTGGAAACCGTCGACGTTCGCAAGCGGCTGGAAAGGCTGCTCGACATTTTGAACAACGAGCGGGAAGTGCTCGAGTTGGAGCGCAAAATCAATCAGCGCGTCAAAAAGCAAATGGAAAAGACGCAGAAGGAATACTATTTGCGCGAGCAAATGAAGGCCATCCAGAAGGAGCTTGGCGAGAAGGAAGGACGCGCCGGCGAGGTTGAGGAGCTTCGCAGCCAGCTGGAGGAATCCGGCGTGCCGGAGCAGGTCAAGGAAAAGATCGAGAAGGAGATCGACCGTCTCGAGAAAATGCCGGCCACGTCGGCCGAGGGCGGCGTCATTCGCAATTACATTGATTGGCTGCTGGCGCTTCCGTGGAACAAGCTGACGGAGGACGATCTCAGCTTAGCGAAAGCGGAAGAGATATTGAACGACGATCATTACGGCTTGGAGAAGCCGAAGGAGCGCGTGCTCGAATATTTGGCCGTTCAACAGCTTGTCCGTAAAATGAAAGGGCCGATTCTTTGTCTCGTCGGACCTCCCGGCGTCGGTAAAACATCGCTAGCGCGCTCCATCGCCAAGTCGCTGGACCGCAAATTCGTTCGCATTTCGCTCGGAGGCGTTCGTGATGAAGCGGAAATACGCGGTCATCGCCGGACGTACGTCGGGGCCATGCCAGGACGCATTATTCAAGGCATGAAGACGGCGGGATCGCTGAACCCGGTTTTCCTGCTCGATGAAATCGATAAAATGGCGATGGATTTCCGCGGTGACCCGGCATCGGCGCTGTTAGAGGTGCTTGATCCGGAACAGAACAATACGTTCAGCGACCACTTTGTGGAAGTGCCTTTCGATCTGTCCAACGTTATGTTTATAACGACGGCTAACGCCATGCATAACATTCCGCGTCCGCTGCTTGATCGGATGGAAGTACTCTACATCCCGGGTTATACGGAACTGGAAAAGCTGCAGATCGCTTCTCGTTATTTGCTGCCAAAGCAGAAGAAGGAGCATGGTCTCGTCGAAGGACAGCTTTCCGTCAGCGAGGATGTCCTGCTGCTTCTAATTCGAGAATATTCGAGAGAGTCCGGTGTCCGTAATCTGGAGCAGCAAATCGCTGCGTTGTGCCGGAAAGCGGCGAAGCATATCGTCGCAGAAGACGGCAAGCGAGCAAGCGTTGCCGTTACGGATGAAGATCGGCGCGTACAAGAAGATGATCCGACCTTGCATACGCTGGATGCCGCATTCGGTTCCGAAGAGGGAAGCGGGACAGACTCTCCATCGCTCGTCGTCACCGAAGAGCTGCTTCGGGAATGGCTCGGTCCGGCTAAGTTCCGATACGGCATGGCCGAAAGCGAGAATCAGATCGGGGCGGTTACAGGCCTTGCATGGACGGAAGTTGGCGGCGACACGCTTGTCATTGAAGTGACCGTTATGCCAGGCAGTGGCAAGCTGACTCTCACAGGCAAGCTTGGCGACGTGATGAAGGAATCGGCGCAGGCTGCTTTTAGCTTCACACGCTCTAAAGCGCATGAGCTAAACATCGATCCGAGCTTCCACGAAAAGAACGACATTCATATTCATATCCCGGAGGGAGCCATTCCGAAGGACGGCCCGTCCGCTGGCATTACGATGGCCACGGCCCTAATCTCGGCTTTGACGAATCGTTATGTTGCCAAGGAGGTCGCCATGACCGGCGAAATTACGCTGCGGGGCCGCGTGCTGCCAATTGGCGGCTTGAAGGAGAAGTCGCTTGCGGCGCACAGGGCAGGCATTAAGAAGGTGTTGATGCCGAAGGATAACGAGCGCGACCTTCGCGATATTCCGGACAGCATTCGCGGCGAGCTTGAATTCGTTCCGGTCGCCCATATGGACGAAGTGCTGAAGCATGCGCTTCTGCCGGTTATTAACGAAGAGAAAGCAGGAACGCCAATACTATGAAAATTACACAAGCGGAATTTATAATCAGTGCCGTAAAGCCTCATCAATATCCCGATGACGCCTTGCCAGAGATTGCTCTGGCAGGGCGTTCCAATGTCGGCAAATCATCGCTGATCAATAAAATGATTATGCGCAAAAATTTGGCCAGGACAAGCTCGCAGCCAGGAAAAACACAGCAGCTCAACTATTACCGCGTCAATGATCAGGTTTATTTCGTCGACTTCCCCGGTTACGGCTACGCAAAGGTGTCGAAGACGCAGCGCGAGCAGTTCGGGCAAATGATCGAGACCTATATACGGGATCGGGAGCAACTGAAGCTGCAATTGCTTATTATTGATATTCGGCACGCGCCGAGCCAGGATGATCAACTGATGTACAACTGGCTGAAGCATTACGGCATACCGACGTGCATCGTCTGCACGAAAGCAGACAAAGTGCCGAAAGGAAAATGGGACAAGCATATTAAGGTCATTAAGGATACGCTAGAAGCTGATCCGCGAGACCGAATCGTTAAGTTTTCGTCCGAAACGGGGCTTGGACGGGAAGAGCTTTGGGACGTCATCATGCAATCGACTGAAGGTTCGGGAGAAAGATAAGAGACTTCGAGCATAAGGCGGAGGATACAGTTAAAAAGGTCCGCTTCATCGCAATTTTTTCCGTTTTTCTCAGAAATACGCTAGAATATCGCGGCTGGCCGGCAGGAATAAAACGCTCTGATCACGTATAATATACTTAAGCAAGAAACCACCGATCTTCTACAGTCGTGCAAGATCAAAGAATTGAGGAGATTTTATGGCTAAGCGGCTAGCCACGGAGTATGTAAGCGCCAAACTGCAATTATCGTCTGACGAGATGTCCCAATTCGCACGGTTTTTCGACGACCAGCAAATTCGCCTTCAGGTGAAGGTGTTCGATAACGGCAATCAGGAGCTCATTCTCGAAGATGCAGTAGGGATGGAAGAGGTGAAGTTGACGTTCGAACGTCAACAGGAGCGATATGAGTGTGTGCTTTCCTGCCGCCTTGTTCACCCTAAATTGACCAATGCTATGAGAAAAGCGGTATCCGCTTTCCATGGCGACGCTATCGTCAATCGCATTTATAGTCAATATACGATGACCTACTACTATATGAACGGCAACGTTCGGCGAATCGTCGAGAACAGTCCGTCAGGTGCCAAAGTTGTGTTCGACTATAAGAATACGGCCGGACAACTGGAAACCGTGTTTCGCAGCCGTTTGATCGAAAGCGAAATTGAAACGATCCATAACGCCATTAACGAGCTGCTCGATTTGCGCAACCAAGCTTCCGACCGGAAGCAAGTCGCAGCGATCGACGAGCGGCTTGCCGAGCAGACCCACAAGCTGTTCGTGCTGGAAGCTTAGCTCGCTGCACTGCGCACCGTTATACCGTACGCTCGGAGCTATGAGCGATGCGGAGGCAAAGAGTGGCTTGCCGGCAGGCAGCCTA
Organism: Paenibacillus sp. NPDC058071; assembly: GCF_042885235.1. NCBI lineage: Bacteria > Bacillati > Bacillota > Bacilli > Caryophanales > Paenibacillaceae > Paenibacillus > Paenibacillus sp. NPDC058071. Next base: position 126,974 of record NZ_JBHVSK010000003.1, on the reverse strand, counting down.
GCAGTCTATAAATGTATGAGAAGAAACCCGGCACCCGGCCCTATTGTGTCGGGTTTCTTTTATATTAGCGCAACCAGTACGGCAGGTAGTTGACCGCGTTCGTTAACTGTTCGGAGAAGGCGTTCTTCGACTCCGTTCGAATAAGGCTGCTGTGCAGCGATGACGATGTTGTGTAGTTGTATGCAGCTTTATTGCTTGGTTTGTGTGTGTTTGCAATTTTCCGCCTACCCAGCGTGCTTCCTGTACAACCGCTCTGGATTCTAAAAATAAAATAACTGCTGAAATGCAGTTATTGTGCGCGTTTCGGGCAAGCTGCGAGGAAATAATATCTTTTTTGCAGTTACTGGTTACCAAGAGCGTGCATATCGAGGCATAGCGCTGAAAATAACTGCCAAAATGCAGTTATGGTGCGCGTATCGGGTGAGCTGCGAGGAAATAACATCCTTTTTGCAGTTATTGGCTGCCATGAGCGTGCATACCGAGGCCTAGCGCGGAAAATAACTGCCTTGAAGGAAATGCAGTTATTTTCCGCGTATCGGTCGATCTGCGAGCTAATAATCCTTTTTGCAGTTATTGGCTGCCAAGAACGTGCATTCTGAGGCCCAGCACGCACGGTAATATCTCTCCAGTAATTGTGATCGTGATCGTAACGTCTGCAAGAGGCGATGTGTCAGGTAATGAAGAGCAACTGCAATCAACATGCGATTCTCCCAGCGCGCGTTATGGCGTCGAAGACGCTGGGCGTCGGGACGCAGCACGATGGCAGCGATCGCACACCATTCCGCCTAAAGACACTGTCTTGACAGCGTGCAGGGGAGAGCAAGGCTTGAGCATCTATTAACCAGTATAGTAAAGCATAAACGGTGTAATCTCCAACGATCCAGCGGTATGTATCCATAATGCGGTAGAAAGAAAAGATTGGCTGCAACTTATTAGGGAATGGGTATGTTAATAATAGTGAAAACAGCCCAAGTGCGCTTTCAATTAAGTCATCTAAGAGGAGTCGATGCACTATGATAAAAAATAAAGCGATGATCGCGCTCGCCGCAGCCGCAATGCTGGCTCTAGCCGGTTGTAGTCAGGCGGAAAACGGGGGAACGGACAATAACAAGCCCGGGTCTGGGTTGCCCAGTCCAACAGCCAGCATACAGCCGAGTCAGCCTCCCGCAGGCGGAGCGGGCCAGCCATCAACCGGCAACGGAGCAGATCAAGGCGCGCAGCAGCCTCCTGCTGGCAATGGAGCCAATCAAGGCGCGCAGCAGCCTTCCACTGGAAATAGCGCTGGCAATAAGGACGGAGGCGCGAAGCATGCAGCACAAGCGGTGACCGTCGGGGAACTTGTGGAGCTGGCGAAGAAGGGGAAGGTGCCGGGCTGCGAGTATGCCGCTCATACCGCCCTGTTCGACGACATTGAGCAGGCATGGGGCAAGGCCGATACGAACGAATCGGCCGGCAAGGGCATATACGCGGAATACCGGTCGCACGGCGTTGCGTTCGGTTATAATAAAGGGATGCTTGTGTTCGACGTCAGATCATTCGATAAAAGCTTGCATACGATCGGCGCCGCTGACATTAAGAAGGCGCTCGGCAAAGCGGACAGCGAAACGGTAAGCGGAGACGATCGTATCTATATGTACCGGGTAAACGACCAATATGAGCTGAAATTTGCCGTCCCTAAGAAGACAGGCAAGGTCGACCATATCTCGGTTTACAGCCCGCAGGACGCCAAAAATTTAATGGCCGGATAAGCTGTGCGCAGGTACAGAACGAAACTGCCCATCATACGTTATAAGCGGGGTTTTCGGCAATAGCGCTTAACCAAAAAATTGTAAAAAATAGGTGTTGCATTTCAGCCTAATTGATGTTATTTTTAATCTCGTTGAAAACATTGTTCTATGTAAAATAGGAACCAGGATTCACTCAGGACATGGTTATGTTGCGAGAGATTTTTCCCTCGGGAAGTGAATGACGTAGGTCCTAGCGGATGAAATTTTTTAAACATTTTATTCCTAGGAAGGGGGACCGAAAGATGGAATATTCAACTTTCGGAAGACACGTTGCCGTTGACGCTTGGGGAGTAGATTTTGATCTTTTGAACAATGCCGAGTTTTTGCAATCCCAACTGGTGGAGGCTGCAGAAGCATGCGGCGCTACCGTATTGTCCGTGCAATCGAAACAGTTTGAGCCTCAAGGAGCAACCGTACTTGTGCTGCTGTCGGAGAGCCATCTCTCTATTCACACGTATCCTGAGAAAGGGTTTGCCGCCCTTGATTGTTACACCTGCGGCGAAACCGTGGATCCACAGCTTGCGATCGACTATATGATTGCCGTTCTTAAACCGACCGCAACGCATGCGAAGAAGCTTGTTCGCGGTATGGGAGAATTGCGAGTCGAAGAATCGAAAATGAATCAAATCGAGCTCGTCTAACAGCCGGCTCTCACTTGAACGATATGAATAACCATCGATCTACCGCCGCTGCGCACGGAAAGAGAGCGCAGGGCGGAAGGGTCTATGGTTATTTCTTTATGTGGAAGGGGAATAATGTGAATTAGTTTTTCAAACATTATTCATAAATGAAAGTAGTCACCCTGTCGAACTATGCTATAATAATCGTTGACAAGCGCGGGCATGCCTCGTGATAACTAGAGATCGTTCATTTAAAAAAGAAAGGCAGGTGATCGCGCATGCACATTATCGTAGTCGGATTGAACTATCGGACCGCTCCCGTGGAAGTAAGGGAACGCTTCGCCGTTGCGGAGAAGGAATTGACCGAGGCGATAAAGCAGTTTAAACAGACAAGCAGCATTATGGAGTGTGTCATTGTAGCGACCTGCAACCGTACGGAATTGTACGCAGTAGTCGACAGACATCATTTATGCGGTCATTATATTCGCAGCTTTATGGAACAATGGTTCAAGCTGCCGCGGCAGCAGTTTACGAACCATTTGTATATGTACGAGGACACTAAAGCGATCGAGCATTTGTTCCGAGTGACGAGCGGTCTCGACTCGATGGTCATCGGGGAAACGCAAATTCTGGGTCAGGTCAAGGACGCTTTCGCCGTCGCTCAGCAGGAGAAAACGACGGGTACGCTGTTCAACATGCTGTTCAAGCAGGCCGTGACGATGGCCAAACGCGCCCATTCCGATACGACGATCGGCGAATCGGCCGTTTCGGTCAGCTACGCTGCCGTTGAGCTCGGCAAACGTATTTTCGGCCAGTTCAACAAGAAATCCGTTATGGTCGTGGGCGCGGGAGAGACCGGCGAGCTGACCGCCAAGCATTTGTACGCAAACGGGGCGGACCGGGTTATCGTCGTCAACCGGACGTATGAGCGCGCCGCTCAACTGGCGAGCAAATTCAACGGTACTGCTTACTCGATAGAGGAAGCGGCGGATCGGCTCCATGAAGTCGATATCGTCATCAGTTCGACAGGCGCGGAAGGCTACGTATTGGATCGCCAGGCTGTGGCGGCTGCTATGAAGCGCCGTAAATCGAAGCCGCTGTTTATGATCGATATCGCGGTTCCGAGAGATTTGGACCCGTCCATTGCCGCGATCGATAACGTTTTTCTATACGATATCGACGATTTGGAGGGCATCGTGGAGAGCAATCTGGAGCATCGCCGCCAGGAAGCGGCCAAGATCGAGCCGATGATTCAAGAGGAGATCCGTTCCTTTGAGCAATGGTACAAAACGCTTGGCGTCGTACCGCTTATTCGCGCGCTTCAATCGAAAGCGGCGGACATTCATCAGGAAACGATGGCCAGCATGCACAACAAGCTGCCCGATCTAGACGAGCATGAGCTGAAAGTAATTAGCAAATTGACGAAGAGCATCGTCAACCAAATGATGCAAGACCCCATTTTACGGATTAAAGAGATGGCGGGCGAGAAACGGGCGGACGACGCGATGGATATGTTCGTGAAGCTGTTCGCGCTGGAGGAGCGGCTGGCGGAAGCAAAGCAGGCGGAGAAAGAGGCAAGCTTGGCTAAAACCGCCGAAGACGGCTTAAGCGCAGGATCGGCTGCGAAAGCGGGAGCGCTTCAACGCGCGGCATCCGCACTCGCGTCCGTTACGAGGTAGCAGCGCTCTCTCGCCGAGTCGCGGAAGAGCGTGCAGTGTGGAGGCGCTTATGGGAACGCAAAATTGGTTGTATGACACGATACTTTATATGTACGCCCTGAGCCTTCTGTTTTATTTCTCCGATTTCATTGATGCGAACCGGAGAGCGAAACGAATCGGAACAGGGCTCCTTATTTTTGTTTGGGTATTGCAAACGGTTTTTATTTTGGTCAGAGTGGTCGATCATTTCGGCTTGACGTCAATATCTGCTTTTGAATATTGGCTTGGTTTCTCTTGGCTGCTTGTTACGATATCGCTTGTGATCAGCCGTTTTTTCAAAATTGAGTTTGTTGTTTTTCTTGTTAATCTGGTCGGGTTTGCCGTATTGGCGCTTAATATGTACAGCACGCCAGGGGCTGAAGGCGGCTACGCGCTGCCCGCTACGATGCGGGAGCTGCTAATCGTACATATAAGCCTAATATTGTGCGCCTATGTGGCGTTAACTATCGGATCGATCTTTGCGGGAATGTACTTGTTTCTTCATAAGCAATTGAAAAGCAAGCGATGGTCAAAGGTTGTCCGCAGATTTCCGAGTCTGGATACGATCGAACGGTTCTCCGATCGGGCGATTATTATCGGAGTACCGCTGCTGGCGCTGTCGCTTTCCGTTGCGGTAACGGTTCTTATCGTTGAGAATCAGTGGGAGCTGCTGCTCGACTGGAAGGTATTGTCTTCCTTCGCGGTACTTGTCATTTATATCGTTTATGTGATTCAAAGGGCGATGTTGAACCGCCCGGGCACGCAATTGGCGCGTCTGCATCTGGCTGCGTTTATCGTACTTATTCTCAATTTATCGACCAATTTTCTATCTACGTTTCACTGATACTGATATAGGAACAACGAAAGAAGAACCGATTATGGAATGGAAGGCGAAAGGCGGAAAGGGGAGCGGCGGATGAACGGGTTTTACCCTATCATGCTGAAGCTGCGAGGTGAACGAGTCGTCGTTGCGGGCGGTGGCCGCATAGCTGAGCGAAAAGTCGAAGCGCTGCTTGAAGCGGGCGCGGACGGAATCGTTGTGGTCAGCCCTTCACTCACGCCGAGGCTGGAGAAGCTGGCTTCTGAGGGCGTTATCGGCGTTATCTGTCGCGCGTACCAAGTCGGAGACGCGGAGAACGCGCGTCTTCTGTTTGTTGCCACAGACGACGAAGCCGCGAATGATGAGATTGCCGAGGATGGCAGACGCTGGGGCGCGCTAATCGGCTTGGCAGGAGACGGCGGCAGCGGCGATTTTGCAAGCGCCGCCGCCTTCCGCCGTGGCGATCTCGTGATTGCCGTATCCGCCTCGGGGGCAAGTCCGGCGCTTGCCGCACGTATCAAGCGTGAACTGGAACGATCATTTGGGCCGAAATACGAGGATAGTACAAGTAAGCTGAAGGAGCTTCGCGCGTTAGCTAAAGCGAATGTGCTGGACCGCAGCGAGAGGGAAGCTTTATTGCGGCTGGCGGCCGAGGAAGCACCGCATCATCCGGAAGAAGAAGACGCGTCGGCTTGGCTGAAGCGTCTTCGCAGCACGTTGATAACGGGAGGAAAATATAATGACAACAGCAAGTAACGGCCAGCGTACAATTGTCGTCGGCACGAGACAGAGCGCTTTGGCTTTGACACAGACCGGACAGGTTATAGATGATCTTCAACGCATTAGCGACAAGCACGGATTCGGTTATTCGTTCGAGGTGCGCAAAATTGTGACCAAGGGCGATCGAATTCTGGACGTCACCCTATCCAAGGTAGGCGGTAAAGGGTTGTTCGTTAAGGAGATCGAGCAGGCGCTGCTTTCGGGCGATATTGATCTTGCCGTGCACTGCTTGAAGGATATGCCGTATGCGCTTCAGGAAGGGCTGATGAACGGAGCGGTGCCGAAGCGAGTCGATCCGAGAGACTGTCTCGTATCGAGGGATGGAGCGTCGTTAGAGGATTTGCCTAAAGGAGCAAGAGTCGGAACGAGCAGCTTACGGCGGGCAAGCCAGCTTAAAAATGCCCGTCCCGATTTGCAGATCGAATCGATTCGGGGCAACATCGATTCGCGTATCCGCAAGCTGGAAACGGAAGGCTTGGATGCCGTGGTGCTGGCCGCCGCTGGTTTGACCCGAATGGGATGGCAGGATAAAATATCGGCCTTCATCCCGGTCGACGTCTCCATCCCCGCTGTCGGACAAGGGGCGCTTGGCATCGAGTGCCGGTCGGACGACCAAGCGGTACGCGAGCTGCTGGAGCTGTACAACGACGAAGAAGCGTTGCTTGCGGCCAGGGCTGAGCGAAGCTTTCTCGGTACGCTGAACGGAGGCTGTCAAATTCCAATCGGCGCGTATGCGACGGTGCTCATTCCGGAAGGCGGTTCGCTGAACGAAGCGGAGTTGGAGCTAACCGGCATTGTTGGTTCGCCGGATGGAGAAGTGCTGCTGAAGGAAATGATGAGAGGCCGCGATCCGGAGCAGCTGGGCAAGGATGTGGCGGAAGCTTTAAAGGCCAAAGGTGCGGATCGTATACTTGCTGAAATCGGGGCGGAAATCGAGGGATAGCGCATGAAGAAGGAGAAGGGCATCGTCTACTTGGTCGGAGCCGGACCGGGAGATCCGAGGCTTATAACGGTTCGTGGATTGCAATGCTTGAAGCGCAGTGACGTCGTCGTATACGATCGGCTGGCGAGCCCGAGACTGCTCCGTCATTTGCCGGAGGGAACGGAAAAGATATACGTCGGCAAATTGCCCGACCGCCATACGATGAAACAGGAAGCGATCAATCAATTGCTCGTCGATTTGGCGCTGCAAGGCAAGACGGTTACGAGGCTGAAGGGCGGAGATCCGACGATTTTCGGCCGCGTTGGGGAAGAAGCCGAGCTGCTTCGAGCGAATGGGATCGAATTCGAGATCGTTCCGGGTATTACATCCGCCATTGCGGTGCCGGCTTACGCGGGCATTCCGGTGACGCATCGGGATATGGCTTCCTCGCTGTCTATCGTGACCGGCCATGAAAGTCCGGACAAGCTGGATAAATCGATTTATTGGGATAAAGTGACGAATGCGACGGGTACCCTTATTTTTTTGATGGGCGTAGCTAAAGTTGGCTATATCGCCGAGCAACTGATCCGGCACGGCAAGCGGGCCGATACGCCGATTGCCTTGATTAGATGGGGAACGCGAGTCGAGCAGCGGACAATTACGGGCACGCTGGAATCGATTGAGCGGATCGTGAAGGAGGCGAACTTCCAGCCGCCGGCCGTTATCGTCGTAGGCGATGTCGTTTTGCAACGGGAGAAGCTGGCCTGGTACGAGAAAAAGCCGTTGTTTGGCGTAAGGGTGCTGGTAACGCGGGCCAGAGCGCAATCCAGTGAACTGGCCGACTTGATCGAGGAGCTTGGGGGCGAGCCTTGCGAGCTGCCGGTTATCGAGATTCGCGAGCCGCGGGACGAAGCAAAGATCGAGGCGATCCAGTCCGCGTTGACGCAAGCGGAGCAATTCGATTGGCTGCTTTTTACGAGCGTGAATGGGGTTGAGTATTTCTTCCGCTGGCTCCGCCGGTTCGGAGTGGATATTCGCAGCTTCCATCGGGCGCGAATTGCCGCCGTGGGGCCTAAGACGGCCGAAGAGCTGGAAATCCGGGGCTTGACCGTTCGCGAGCTGCCTGCTCAATATCAGGCCGAAGGGCTGCTGGAAAGTATTGCGGGCGAACTGCAGCCTGGTCAGAAGGTGCTGCTGCCGCGCGGCGATCTGGCTCGTGAAGTGCTGCCGAAAGAGCTGGCGGCGATGGGATTGCTACCGACGGAACTGGACGTTTACGAGACGGTGCTTGCTGATGTGCAGGACGAGTTGGCGTTCGAATGGATCCGTGAGGGCGTTATCCATGCCGTCACCTTTACAAGCTCGTCTACCGTAACCAATCTCATGACGATTCTTCGCCGCAACGGATTTGAAGATCCGGCCGCTGCGCTTTCGGGTGCCACAATTGCTTCGATCGGTCCGTTGACGTCGAAGACGGCGAGGGAGCATGGACTTAATGTAATGGTTGAACCGGAGAAGGCAACGGTCGAAGCGCTCGTAGAGGAGCTTGTACGCCATCAAGCGTCTATCCGTTCGAGAATTGAACAGTCATTATAAATAACGATTTTGCAAACGCGGCATGCGTCGCGGTGATATACAAAGCAAGATTGAGCAGATTTGAAAGAGCAGCTGCCGATGACGTCTCATAAGCGTCGCCGGCGCTGGACAGAAAGAGGGAGGACTCCATCATGGCATTTCCAATCGTAAGGCATCGCAGACTGCGTCAATCGGCAGCAATGCGCAACTTGGTGCGGGAGACCATTCTTACCGCAAATGACTTTATTTATCCGATTTTCGTACAATACGGCACCGGCATTAAAGAAGAGGTTTCATCGATGCCCGGCGTGTACCACTTCTCGCTTGACCTTCTCGAAGAGGAAATTCGGGAAGTTGTCGGGCTCGGCATCCCGTCGATTATGCTGTTCGGCGTGCCGGAAACGAAGGATGCGGAAGGCAGCTCCGCTTATGATCCGAACGGCATCGTGCAGGAAGCGATCCGTGCTGTGAAAGGTTGGGCGCCGGAGCTGGTCGTCATGGCCGATACTTGCCTGTGCCAATTTACCGACCATGGCCATTGCGGCGTCATTCATGTCGACGAGTCGGCTGGTACGGCCGTTATCGATAACGACGCGTCGCTTCCGCTGCTTGTCCGTACAGCCGTGTCGCAGGCGCAAGCCGGAGCGGACGTCATCGCGCCGTCCAATATGATGGACGGCTTCGTAGCGGCGATTCGCGACGGGTTGGACGAAGCCGGTTATACGCATGTGCCGATTCTCTCTTATTCGGTGAAATACGCTTCGGCCTATTATGGACCTTTCCGTGAAGCAGCCCATTCGGCTCCGCAATTCGGCGATCGCAAAACGTATCAGATGGACCCAGCCAATTCGCGCGAAGCGCTGCGGGAAGCCGAGTCCGATGTTATCGAAGGCGCGGATATGCTGATGGTGAAGCCGGCGCTTGCTTATTTGGATATTTTGCGCCAGCTTAAAGATCAATTTGATCTGCCGCTCGTCGCTTATAACGTAAGCGGAGAATATGCAATGGTGAAAGCGGCGGCTGGAAACGGCTGGATCGACGAGAAGGCGATCGTGCTGGAGACGCTGGTCGGCATGAAACGCGCGGGGGCAGACATGATTATTACCTATCATGCCAAGGATGCGGCCCGCTGGCTGAGAGGAGAATAACGGACAATGAGCGATCAACTCGGAAGAAAACAGGATAACCGCTCGAGAGAAGCTTTCGAACGGGCTAAAAAGGTGTTGCCCGGCGGCGTAAACAGTCCGGTCCGCGCCTTTAAGTCGGTCGGCTTGACGCCGGTTTATATGGAGCGCGGCGAAGGCAGCCGGATTTACGATATCGACGGGAACAGCTACATCGATTACGTCGGTTCGTGGGGTCCGCTAATTATGGGCCACGCCCACCCGGAAGTCGTCGAAGCCATTAAGAAGACAGCGGAAAAAGGGACGAGCTTCGGTGCGCCTACCGAACTGGAGACGCTCATGGCGGAACTGGTTTGCGAACGTGTGTCGTCTGTCGAAATCGTGCGTATGGTCAATTCCGGTACAGAAGCGACGATGAGCGCGCTTCGGCTTGCCCGGGGCTATACGGGACGAAGCAAAATTTTGAAATTCGAGGGCTCTTACCACGGGCATGCGGACAGCCTGCTCATTAAAGCCGGTTCCGGCGTCGCCACGCTGGGCCTGCCGGATAGTCCGGGCGTGCCGGAAAGCATCGCTTCGCAGACGATTACCGTTCCTTACAACGATATCGAATCGGTCAAGCTGGCATTCGAGAAGTTCGGCGAACAGATCGCATGCGTGATCGTCGAACCGGTTGCCGGCAATATGGGCGTTGTGCCGCCGCTGCCTGGTTTCTTGCAGGGCTTGCGCGACGTAACGACGAAATACGGCAGCCTGCTTATTTTCGACGAAGTGATGACCGGCTTCCGCGTCGGCTACGGTTGTGCGCAAGGACTGTTTGGTATTACGCCGGATTTGACCTGCTTCGGCAAGGTGATCGGCGGCGGCCTGCCGGTCGGCGCATACGGCGGCAAACGTGAAATTATGGAGCAGATCGCGCCAAGCGGTCCGATCTACCAAGCGGGAACGCTGTCCGGCAATCCGCTGGCGATGGCAGCCGGCTACACGACGCTGAAGCTGCTGACGACGGAAGTTTACGAGCGTCTGGAGCGTCAAGCGGTACGCCTGCAGCTTGGCTTTGAGGCAAATGCGCAGAAGCATGGCATTGCGACGACGATTAACCGCGTCGGTTCGATGGTTTGCCCGTTTTTCACCGAGCTTACGGTTATCAACTTCGAGTCGGCAAAAACGTCCGATCTTGAGCGGTTTAAAGCTTATTTCGCATCGATGCTGGGACTGGGCGTCAACATCGCTCCTTCGCAATTTGAAGGCATGTTCGTATCGGGCGTCCATTCGGACGAAGATATCGACGCAACGATCGAGGCGCATAACATAGCGTTCGGGCGTTTGTAATTGGAACGAATTTCGAAGATAGCGATAGAGCGCGACAGGTTGCGCGTTCTATCGCTTTTTTTCGCAATAGGAAAGGGGATCAACCATGTCTGATAGACCTTATCGCCGAGCAGGCGAATGGATGGAGCTGGATCGGGACGGCTTGTCCGCGCTGGCCGGCTTCCGCGAAGCTTTTCCGGAGGAGCAGTTGAATGCTCATCAAGTTCGGCAATGGCTGCTAACGCATACGAATCTTTCGGCCAAATGGATAAATCGACTGTTTTCGGTAGGCGGCATTCAAGCGGAAGGCGACATCGTTCAACTGTTAGCTTTTCCTGCCTTGGGTAAAAACGGCAGTCGGGCTGCTGCGAGCTATGGGGCTGCCGCTGCGCCTTCTTCCTCTGCCGCTGTTCCGGTACTGTTCGAGGACGACTTCTGCCTTGTATTGCTAAAACCCGCCGGAATGCCGGTTCACGAGTCCAGACCTGGACAGACGGGAACGCTCGACGAGGCGGCCTCCGCACATATGCGGCTTTCAGGCGATCCGCTTACAGTTAGACATATTCATCGGCTGGATGAGGATACATCAGGACCGGTGCTGTACGCGAAAAACGATCTTGCTCAATGGGTGTTGGACGAGGCGATGCGCGCCAAACGGATTGGGCGTCAATACATCGCGCTCGTCCACGGCCGCCTGCAGCGTTCAAGCGGCGTTATCGATGCGCCGATCGGCAAGGACAGGCATCATCCGGCGAGACGCCGGGCGGGAAGCGGCGATCCGGCCGTGACCCGCTATGAAACGATAGAATCGTTTGGCGACAGCACGCTTGTACGATTGACGCTGGAGACGGGGCGGACGCATCAAATCCGCGTCCATATGAGCTATCTCGGTCATCCGTTAATCGGAGACCGGCTGTATGGAGGAGATGACCGCATACTGCCGTATCAGGCGCTTCACGGCGAGTCTCTTCGGTTCGACCATCCCTGGTCGGGGGAGCCGATCGACGTCGCCGCGCCCGATCCCGACTGGCTGCAGCCTCTCGTTGACAAGCTGCGCCGACGCAGAAATTGATAGTCATGCTCCTCTTCCCCCCGCCATATAAATAATAGGGAATGTAATAGCAGCCTAAGCATTCATATTAGGGAGGGAGGACGAAGGCGTGTCAGAGCAAACGAAAGGATTGCGATTCGACGTGTACGAGCGCATTCATCTGCCGGATGAAGTCGCAGCGATTGAAGAGCTGGAGGAGATTGAGCTTGTTCCGCGCATTCAAGTCATCGAGCAGGATGACCATGCGGTTTTGAAGGGACAGCTGCTCTTGACCGGCGTCTATCGGGGACAGACTGACAACTCGTTATTACAGACGCTGGAGCATTGGATTCCAGTGGAAATTACACTTCCGCTCAACCGCATTTCTCGCTTGGACGATATTTCGGTGGAGATCGACAACTTTGACGTAGACTTGCTGTCTTCGCGCACGCTGAACATCACCGGCGTGCTTTCGCTGCAGGGCATATTGGTCGAGCCGCTGCCTGAAGCCGAAGAAGCTTGGCGTGAAGAGCCGATTACGGCCGTTCATGAAAGAGAAAACAATGGATATGGCGACGAGGCTGTGTTGGCCGCAGATTCTTTCCCATATGCGCAGCCTTTCGCGCCGCAGCCTTATTTCTTCGGCCAGGCCGGACAGATTGCCCGGGCGGATGAGAACAATGCGGATGAGGAAGAAGGCTTAGAAGCTTACGAAGCGGAAGAGTCGGCTGAAGAGGAAGAAGCGACGGTGACGATTTCGGCATCGCCGCGCGATTCCGGTTGGTCGGCTGCACAATGGTTCGAGCCACCCCCGGCTGAACAGCAGCCGTTCATTCAGCAAGATGCCCGTGAGTTCGCCTATTCATCGCCGATTTCCGCGGAGGAGGCTTGGCAGCCGCATTCGCAGGAACAGGAAGTGTCCGAGCCGGCCCCGGCTCCTTTTGCATTCGCCTCCCCCCCGGAGTTCTCCGGATGGCAAGAGCCGCAGAGCAGCCGTGAGGATGAAGTCGTTCAGCCGGCGGCCGAAGCAATTCCTGAAGTGATTCCCGCAGCGATTCCCGAGGCGGAGCCAGAAAAACCAGAGCTGCGGATTGGGCTCGGCGCTAAGCCGGCCGGACAGGATCCGGACCCTGCGCCCGGGGTCGGATTGCTGACGCTGCTGCAGACGAGCAAGCGGGAGCAGGCCGCGAGACATGCGGCGGAGCAGGAAGCCGCGCAGCAAGCAGTTGAGCAGACGAAATCGCGCAGCTCGGGCGACGAGATCGAATGGAAGTCGCTTTTCCTCGGTAAACAGGCGGATGAACAGGAATTCAGGAAGATTAGACTTTGCATTGTGCAGCGCGACGAGACGCTTGAATCGATTGCTGTCCGGTACAGCCTGAATCCGCGTGAAATATTGCTGTACAACGGATTAAACGAATCGGCAGTTGCGGAAGGTCAATTGCTCTATATTCCATAAAGGGTGTATGAAAATTGAATATAAGAGATGCTTTCTGCACGGATTTGGCGAAATGTACTCTAAAAATCGTTTATATTGTACAACTCAAAACTTGAAACCCGTCGTTTGAAGTAGGTTTCTCTATAATTTGGCCGGGCTTCTCTCTGCGGAGAGAAGCCCGGTTTTTATTAAACGGAAAGTTATTAAAGTTTAGAAGAAGGTTGAGAGCGTATGGGTGCGGGTAGGCTTTGGTTGACTTCCCTTGTTTTTTTCGGTAAAATGTTGTATATCTGTCTGAAAGACGACAACTATCGAAGATCAACCTTGAAGGGGAAGAGTAAGCAGTCAAGCCTTCAGAGAGCGGAGCCGTTGCGCTGAGAGGTTCCGCAGGAAGTTGCTGTTACATGTCGCCCCGGAGTTGCTTGAAGGAAGCGGGCTTTTCGTCCGTGAATTCGAGCCGGCAGCAGCCGTTATCTGTTTGAGTGCCGCGCAATTTTGCGCGGAACAAAGGTGGTACCGCGGAAGCTTAACCTTTCGTCCTTTGCTTAAGGACGGAAGGTTTTTTTGCGTTCGCAAACCGGTTACGAATTGTCCGAGTAAGGAAGTCCGTTCATTCGGTCGAGCCGGAGCGAACGCTTACGAAGCAAGTTTTGAGTGAAGGAAATTCAGAGAAGCTGATGCTTCTCAAAACTTTAATCAGACGCTTACGAAGCAAGTTTTGAGTGAAGGAAATTCAGAGAAGCTCAGCTTCTCAAAACTTAAGCGAACGCTTACGAAGCAAGTTTTGATGCGAAGAGAATCCAGAGAAGCTAAGCTTCTCAAAACTTTTTAGGAGGATAAAGCATGTCAGACAACCAAACGACCTCCGCAATGCCAACGACGTACGATCCGAAGGCAGCGGAACAAAAATGGTATGATTTCTGGAAAGAAGGACAGTTTTTCCAAGCGGGAAAACGTCCCGACGCTGAGCCATATACGATCGTCATCCCGCCGCCGAACGTGACGGGGATGCTTCATATCGGGCATGCGCTCGATTTTACATTGCAAGATATTTTGATCCGTACAAAACGGATGCAGGGCTACGACGCGCTTTGGCTGCCGGGCACGGACCACGCGGGCATCGCTACGCAAACGAAGGTTGAGCAAAAGCTCCGCGAGCAAGGGCTCTCCCGTTACGATCTCGGACGCGAAGCGTTTCTGGAGAAGGTGTGGGAGTGGAAAGAGCAGTATGCGAACACGATCCGCGACCAATGGGCTAAAATGGGCTTGTCCCTCGACTACTCCCGTGAGCGCTTCACGCTGGACGAAGGGCTGTCGAAGGCTGTCCGCGAAGTGTTTGTCAGCTTTTATGAAAAAGGCTTGATTTACCGCGGCAAAAAAATTATTAACTGGGACCCGGCGGCCCGTACGGCGCTGTCCGATATCGAGGTGGAATACAAGGAGCTGAACGGCCACTTGTACCACTTGCAATACCCATTGAAAGACGGCAGCGGATTTATTACGGTCGCTACGACGCGTCCGGAGACGATGCTGGGCGATTCGGCCGTGGCCGTTCATCCGGAAGACGACCGTTACAAGCATTTGATTGGACAAATGATCGTTCTGCCGATTGTCGGACGCGAGATTCCGATTATCGCTGACGAGTACGTGGATAAAGATTTCGGATCGGGCGCGGTTAAAATTACACCAGCTCATGATCCGAATGACTTTGAAGTTGGCCTGCGCCACGATTTGCAGCAAATTATTGTTATGGATGAATCCGGTACGATGAACGATGAGGCAGGCCCTTATGCGGGATTGGACCGCTTCGACTGCCGCAAGCAGTTGGTGAAGGACTTGCAGGAGCAGGGCGTTTGCATCCGTATCGAGGATCATGTGCATCAGGTCGGCCACAGCGAGCGCAGCGGCGCAGTCATTGAGCCGTACTTGTCGACGCAATGGTTCGTTGCGATGAAGCCGCTCGCTGATCGCGCGATCGATGTGCAAAAATCGGGTAAAGGCGTTCAGTTCGTACCGGACCGGTTCGACAAAACGTACTTGCAATGGATCGAGAACGTTCGCGACTGGTGTATTTCCCGTCAATTATGGTGGGGCCACCGCATTCCGGCTTGGTATTGCAATGCCTGCGGCGAAATGCATGTTGCGCGTGAAGATCTGACGGCTTGTCCGTCTTGCGCGAGCGCCGATTTGACGCAGGACGAGGACGTTCTTGACACGTGGTTCAGCTCTGGACTGTGGCCGTTCTCGACGCTCGGCTGGCCGGAGGATTCAGAAGACTACAAGCGCTACTATCCGACGAACGTGCTCGTAACTGGGTATGATATCATCTATTTCTGGGTGGCGCGGATGATTTTCACCGGTCTCGAATTTACGGAGCAAATTCCATTCAAAGACGTGCTGATGCATGGGCTTGTGCGAGACGCCGAAGGACGCAAAATGTCCAAATCGCTTGGCAATGGCGTCGATCCGCTTGAAGTGATCGAGAAGTATGGCGCCGATGCAATGCGCTATATGATCTCGACTGGCAGCACGCCGGGCCAAGATTTGCGCTTCCGCTTGGAGAAGGTAGAGCAGGCGCGCAACTTCGCCAATAAAATTTGGAATGCCTCGCGCTTTGCGCTTATGAATCTGGAAGGATTCAAGGCCGAGGATATCGATATTACAGTTCCGCTTGGTACGGCGGACCGCTGGATTCTTCACCGTCTGAACGAGACGGTTCGCGACGTGACCCGTATGATCGACGGCTACGAATTCGGCGAAACGGGCCGATTGCTGTATAATTTCATTTGGGACGACCTTTGCGACTGGTACATCGAATTCGCGAAGCTGAACCTGTACGGCAGCGACGAGAGCGCGAAACGGGCGACGCAGTCGGTGCTTGCTTACGTGCTTGACCGTACGCAGCGGTTGATTCATCCGTTTATGCCGTTCATCAGTGAAGAAATTTGGCAGCATTTGCCGCATGAGGGAGAGACGATCACGCTGGCCGCTTGGCCGGTATACGACGAGTCGCTTACCGCGCCGGAAGCTGTCAAAGAGATGGAATTGCTGATGGATATGATTCGCGCGGTGCGCAACGTACGTGCAGAAGTAAACGTGCCGATGAGCAAAAAAATCGAGCTGCTCGTGAAGCCGTCCGCTGCGGCAGAGGAAGCGATTTTGCGCCGCAACGAGGAATTCCTCGTTCGTTTCTGCGGCACGTCGAAGCTGGCGATCGAGTCGAACTTGAGCGCTCCGGACAAAGCAATGACGGCGATCGTTACAGGAGCGGATCTGTACTTGCCGCTCGCGGGCTTGATCGATATCGCACAAGAAATCGAACGGCTTGAGAAGGAAGTAGCTACGCTGAACAGCGAGGTTGAGCGCGTCGAGAAGAAGCTCGGCAACGAGGGCTTCGTTGCGAAGGCGCCGGCGAAAGTCATTGAGGAAGAGCGTGCGAAAATGGCCGATTACGCCGGAAAGCGCGATAAAGTGCTGGCTAGAATCGCCGAATTGCGCGGTTAACGAACCGAATGGAAGAAGGATTGACAACGATGGAAGAGATTGTAGTGACGGAACGAAGCGGTGGGCTCCGTTCCTACGGCGAGGCGGTCGATTGGATAAACGGGCTCATTCCGTTCGGCATTCGGCCGGGCCTCGACCGGATTGAAACGCTGCTCGATAAATTGGGCAATCCGCATCGCCGGTTGAAGTTTATTCATGTGGCGGGAACAAACGGCAAAGGCTCGACCTGCGCTTTCCTGACCAGCGTTCTAATTAAGAGCGGGTATGACGTAGGCACGTTTACGTCGCCTTACATTACGAAGTTTACGAATCGTTTCCAATATAACGGCACCGATATTGAAGAAGAGACGCTCCTGAAGCTGTCGAACGCGCTTAAGCCGATCGTCGAAGAGATTGCGGAGACTGAGCTGGGCTCGCCGACGATGTTTGAGGTTGCTACGGCATTGGCGATCATGTTCTACGCAACGGAAACTTATCCGGATTATGTCGTATGGGAAACCGGCCTGGGCGGCCGGTTGGACGTAACCAACATCGTTACGCCGGTCATTTCGGTCATTACGAATGTCGGCCACGATCATATGGACCGGCTCGGCGACACGCTTGAAGCGATCGCTTTCGAGAAGGCAGGCATTATCAAGTCGGGCGTTCCTGTCGTCAGCGCCGTCACACAGCCGGAAGTTGTACGGGTTGTGAGAGAAACGGCTGCTGCTAAAAAAAGCACGTTATATTTGCTCGGCGAGCAATTCGACATCGAGCCGCTTTCAAACGCCGAGAACGAGCAATCGTTCCGTTTCCGGGGATTGTTCCGGGGCATTGAATCGCTCTCGATTACGTTAAACGGCACGCATCAATTGACGAACGCGGCTGTCGCCGTTATGACGCTCGAAGTGCTGCGCCAATACTACGCGCTGATCGTCGATGACGAGGCTCTCGAGGAAGGCTTGCGAGCAGCCGCTTGGCCTGGAAGAATGGAAATGGTTGTGGATTCGCCGCGCATTCTGCTGGATGGAGCGCATAATCCGGAAGGCGTGCAATCGTTAGTTGAAACGTTGAAATCGACTTACCGGTACGACCGCTTGCGTCTAGTTGTCGGTATGCTGGAGAATAAGAATCACGAAGACGTTATTAAGCATATACTACCAATAGTGGATACGCTTATCGTGACCGAGCCCGACTTCCGCACGAAAATGGAGGCCGGCCCTCTTGCCGACCTTATCCGAGGCATTCAGTCCGATAAGCCTTCCTTTGAGCTTATCGTCGAGCCGGATTGGCGGAAAGCCGTTACGCATTTGCAGCAAATAACCGGGGAAACAGACCTTGGGGTTGTGACTGGATCGCTTTATTTAATAGCTGACGTTCGCTCCCGCTTATTGTACAACTCGGATTCTGAAAAAGGTTGGTGAACCGTCTTTGAATACGGCAGAACACATTCATTTCATCGGAATCGGCGGCTACGGGATGAGCGCTATCGCCCGCGTCATGCTCGAAATGGGCTATACGGTGACCGGTTCCGATGTCGCCCGTCAGGAACTGACGGAGAAATTAGCGGCAAAAGGAGCCCAAATCTTTATCGGTCATGAACCGGAGCATGTAACGGGAGCGGACTTGGTGGTCTATTCTACGGCGTTGTCCAGAGACAACGTGGAACGGCGCGCCGCGGAAGAACTGAACATTCCGGTGCTTCACCGCGCCCAAATGCTGGCTAGGCTGATGAACGCAGGCAAGGGAGTAGCCGTAGCCGGTGCGCATGGAAAGACGACGACGTCCTCCATGATTGCGCTTGTGATGGAAACTTGCAAGGCGGACCCGACTTATATTATCGGCGGAGAGATCGTCAACGTCGGTACGAACGCGAAAGCGGGCAAAGGCGAATACGTCGTCGCCGAGGCAGACGAAAGCGATGGCTCTTTCCTTCAGTATCATCCGGCGCTGGCGATCGTCACCAACATCGAACCGGATCATCTGGAAAACTACGACGGTGATTTCGAAAAGCTGAAATCGGCATACGTTCAATTTCTGTCGCAGGTTAAAGCGGACGGTAAAGCGATCGTATGCGGGGACGACGAAACGGTCAACGAAATCGTTCCGCGCCTGTCGCAAGAGGCGGCTGGGCGGCTGGTGACGTACGGCATCGATTCGGATGCCCACTACCGGGCGGAAAACATCGAGCTTGGCGACCGCAAGGTGTCGTTCGTTATGTCGCACCAAGGCTTGCCGCTCGGAAAAGTACAATTGTCCGTTCCGGGCCGTCACAACGTTTACAACGCGATGGCGACCATTATTACCTGTCTGGAAGCGGGTCTGCAATTTGAAGATATTGTAGTCGCCATTCACGAGTTCCGTGGAGCGAAGCGCCGGTTCCAGGTGCTAGGAGAAGTCGACGATATTCTTGTCATTGACGATTACGCGCATCATCCGACTGAGATTGAAGTCACGATCAGCGCTGCCAAAGCAACTGGAAAACGAATCGTAGCGGTATTCCAGCCGCAGCGCTACACGCGCACCTTTTTCCTGCTGGAGCAATTCAGCCGCGCATTCTCCGATGCCGACGAAGTCATTATTACCGACATCTATTCGCCGGCCGGCGAGCAGCAGATCGAAGGCGTCAATTCAAGCAAGCTCGTTGAAATGATTAAGAAGAACAGCAACGCCAATACGTCTTATATTCCGACGAAGGAAGAAGTGCTCGTTTATTTATCCGGCAAGGTCGCTCCAGGTGATCTGGTCATTACAATGGGTGCGGGCGATATTTGGAAGGTTGCCGATTCGCTTGCTAAAACATTGAAACAAGAGCGGGCATAAAAAATACAGAAGCGCCCCGGCAGGTCAACCTGCCGGGGCGCTTTTTTGCGACGATAGAGCCGTCTTCTTCTATATCCCAAATCATAATTCTCTCATTTCGTTCATAGAGTAGAGAGAGAAGAACGGGACAAGGAGTGAGAATGATGGAATCGAACAACCGTATTACTTACCGATTCGACCGCAACGGCCAAGCAACGTCCGAACAGGCGGGACGCGAGAAACATGAGGCCGTTTATAATGAGATGGAAGTGAAGGGCGCAGCTGACAAGGGAGCATCCGGCGAAACGAAGCGGAGCGAAGGGAAGAAGCCGTCTGCCGCCGATCGTTCGCCGTCCGATAAAAGAGGAAATGTTGTACCTATATATTCCGATTCTTATTCGACAAGCGCATTCAGTCCGTGGAACAGCCCTTTCCAAGAGGATGTCGCCGCGCTGGAGAAGCTAATACGAGAGGCCGAAGAGCCGGAACCGTCCGTAGTTCAGCCGGGTTCCAAGGAGGCCTCGGATAAGCGTCAACAGAAACCGGCGCAGCTCGACCAACCTGGCAAGACCCGTCCGCAACTGCAGTCGCAGCCGCAGCCAACGCACGCCGCGCCGAATCGCAGACGGTCGAACGCTGACCTTGAGAGAGACTGGATGGAAGAAGAACATAACGACGTTGTTCGTCCAATACGCACGGGCCAAGAGGAATATGGACCGATCGTGGAGGAGGAGGCCGGCAATTCCTTTTATCGAGCAGTCAAGCAGAGGTCTGCTTCTCCTTCTTGGATAAAGGTATTCGCATCGGTAGCCGCTGCGCTGGCGACCGGCGCGTTGTTTGGTTATTTGCTGCTCTCTCTCTTTACAGGATCTCCCATATGGCCGGGAGCCGAAGGGAACGGCGCCGTCAAACCGGTAGACGCGCCGGTTGTACAGCCGGGCGGAACAGGAAAAGAGGAGAGCGCCGGGACAGACAAAGCCGGAGGAGAAGGCGGGAAGAAAGCGGTCAATGCCGGTACCGTGAGCGGAGAGCAAAGCAAAACGGCCCATTTGTCGCTTCCGGGGCAAAGCTATCATTTGCTTCAGTACGGCGTATTCAAATCGGAGGAAGGGCTTAATGCGGCTATCGCCGAGCTCGAAGGGAAAGGCATCGCCGCGGCCGGCTATTATACGGGAACGGATTACCGCGCTTATGCCGCTATGGCTGTAGACCGTACCGGCGCTGCCGCACTAGCCGATCGGTTAACGGGCGTGGAGATCTATATGAAGCAGGTAAACGTACAAGTGCCGCAGCGTTTCTCCTTCGATGGCAAAGCGGCCGATCCGGAAGCCTTTTTCACTTCAACAGCGGAGCTTGTCTCCATGCTGGACAATCTAGTGCTGACACAGTTGGAGCAGCCGACGCTGTCGCCGCTCGGCAAGGCGGCTTCGGACGGTTGGAAGGACGAGTATGCCCGTTGGACCGATTCGGTAAAAGCGATGCAGGAAGGCGTACGCGACGAGGCGGGAAAAGCGTTTCTCATAAAATTAATTCAAGCCGTCCAATCAGCGGCGGAATCGATGACAGATTACGATAAAAAGCCGTCGGAATCGCATTTGTGGACTGTTCAAAGCGCGCTCATGAAGACCGTTTTGACGCAAAAAGAATGGTTTGAGCGGAACAGCGCATTGTAAACAAAAACATTCCTAAGTATAATAGGAAGCAGGTGTCAATAAATGGCGAGAGGCGTTGAACAATGAAGAAAAACGGCTGGATATTATTGCTTTTTCTCGTGCTGGGATTATTAGCTGGGGCGCTTGTTTCGCGCTGGCTGGAGTCTGTTCCGGGAATATCCTTTTTGACCAAAAAGATCCAAACAACTTGGTCTCCCGCCGTCGATCTTTACGCCTTTAGCTTTGATTTGACGATTACCCTTCAGATCAGCTTGCTTAGCATTATCGGCGTCGTTGTCGCCCTGTGGCTGTACCGCAAAATGTAAGCCTCGTATTGTATGACCAATTGCGGCGAGGGATAGAAGGAGCGTAAGCATACGTTGAACAACGAAAGCAGCAACTCAACTAGCACACAAACGATTAGCCGGCTTGTGCTGGCATCGTCTTCACCGCGCCGGAAGGAACTGGTCGCATCGATGGGCCTTTCCTTGCCGGTTTATATTTTGTCATCGGACGCGGACGAATCAACTCGGGCAGATTGGACGCCCGATCAGATTGTTCTCGAGCTAAGCTTACGGAAAGCCCGGGCAACGGCCGCTATGCTCAAGGAGCACGGCGATGAACAGCCTTCAATCATTGTGGGCGCCGACACGATCGTCGTTATTGACGGAGACGTGCTGGGCAAGCCCCGTGATCGGGAAGAGGCGTTCTTGATGCTTCAGCGGCTGCAAGGCCGCTCGCATGAAGTTTACACGGGAGTCGCTTGCGTGAACAGCACAAGCGGACAAGCCGAGTCTTCCTGCCGTATGACGCGGGTTTCTATGAAACCGCTGAGCGATGAAAGAATCTCGAAATATGTCGCCACAGGCGAATCGGACGATAAAGCCGGCGCTTATGGCATTCAAGGCTTTGGCGCCGCGATCGTAGACCGTATCGAAGGCTGCTATTTCAACGTCGTCGGCCTGCCGGTGTCATTGCTGGCGGACATGTTGGATCGCAGCGGCATTGGCGTATTCGAGAAACAGGTTTAATCATGACCGGACTCGGGCATGAAGAGAAAAGCATGTTGGAGTCATAGCAAACGGCTG
Organism: Paenibacillus sp. NPDC058071; assembly: GCF_042885235.1. Classification (NCBI taxonomy): domain Bacteria; kingdom Bacillati; phylum Bacillota; class Bacilli; order Caryophanales; family Paenibacillaceae; genus Paenibacillus; species Paenibacillus sp. NPDC058071. The sequence goes on along the minus strand of NZ_JBHVSK010000003.1, from coordinate 104,845 downwards.
TACATGAATCCGCTTGCTTTGTTATGTACTCACAAATGGAAATGAAATGTATGCAATGACTATGAAAACAACCAATTAACCAATGAAAACAACTTATGAAAAAATGGACCCATTAGACGGAATAGCGCGTATGCGCTTTAACTGAAACGAGGAAATGGGAAGGGCAGGGATGGACATGGAAACGCAAAGCAACGCCTTGCGGAATGTCCCCCATGACGAACGACCAAGAGAGCGCATGATGCGATATGGGGCCGAGGCGCTAAGTCATACGGAATTGTTAGCGATCCTGCTTCGTACGGGTACGAAGCGGGAATCAGCCGTTTACCTAGCTGGAAAAATATTGAAGGAATGTGGCAGCCTGCGTAATCTGGTTGATATGAGTATGGATGAGCTGACGCAAATTCGCGGCATTGGTCCGGCTAAAGCGACACAGCTGCGCGCCGGCATTGAGCTGGGCCGCCGAATTTCCAGAAGCAAGCAAGATGAGCAAGTGACGGTACGAAAACCGAAAGATGCTGCGGATTATGTAATGGAAGATCTCCGTTACTTGAAAAAAGAGCATTTCGTCTGCTTGTTTTTGAATACCAAAAATCGCATTATTGCCCGGGAAACATTGTCGGTCGGTACGCTCAACGCCTCTCTCGTTCATCCTCGGGAAGTGTTTCGCGCGGCGATCAAATGCAGCAGCGCTTCTCTTATTTGCGTGCATAATCACCCCAGCGGAGACCCTACGCCGAGCCCGGAAGACGTCGTAATGACGAAAAGGCTGAAGGAAGCGGGGGAGCTGGTCGGCATTGAATTGCTCGATCATCTCGTAATCGGAGATGGAAGGTTTATCAGTTTGAAGGAACAAGGTTTTTTGTAATATAATAAGAGGGATTGTCGCAATTAGAAGGGAGCATTAACATGTTTGGTGGTAAGGACTTAGGAATCGACTTGGGAACGGCGAATACGCTTGTATTTGTAAAAGGTAAAGGGATTGTCGTAAGAGAACCTTCGGTGGTTGCTCTGCGTACGGATACGAAAACAATCGAAGCGGTAGGCGAGCAGGCGAAAAAAATGATCGGCAGAACGCCGGGCAATATTCGAGCTGTTCGTCCGATGAAAGACGGCGTAATCGCCGATTTCGAGACGACTGCTACGATGATTAAATATTTTATTCGCTCCGCGCAAAAACAAAAATCATTGTTCCCGCAGCATCCAAACGTGATGATTTGCGTACCGTCGGGCATTACGGCGGTTGAGAAACGCGCTGTTGAGGATGCGGCCAAGCAAGCGGGCGCGCGCGAGGCGGTAACGATTGAAGAGCCGTTCGCGGCTGCGATCGGCGCGGATCTTCCAGTATGGGAACCGACTGGCAGCATGGTTGTCGATATCGGCGGCGGCACGACTGAGGTTGCGGTTATTTCGTTGGGCGGTATCGTTACGAGCCGTTCGATTCGCGTTGCCGGCGACGAAATGGATGAATCGATCATCCAATACATTAAACGTTTCTATAATTTGATGATCGGGGAAAGAACATCCGAGCAGCTTAAAATGGAGATCGGCTCCGCGCTTCCGCTCGAGCAATCGGAATCCATCGAGATTCGCGGTCGCGATCTGGTGACGGGACTGCCGAAGACGCTTCCGATTACGTCTGACGAAATTACCGAGGCGCTGACGGATACCGTCAACTCGATCGTCGACGCGGTCAAAATCACGCTTGAAAAATGTCCGCCTGAGCTTTCCGCCGACATCATGGACCGGGGCATTGTGCTGACTGGCGGCGGAGCTTTGCTGCGCAATTTGGACAAGCTGCTGGCGCGTGAAACGGGCATGCCGGTTATCGTAGCGGACAATCCGCTTGATTGCGTGGCTATCGGAACGGGCCGCTCGCTGGACAACATCCATTTGTTCAGAACAAAAGGCTCTTCTCGCTCGAAACGCTAATCGCTACTTCGTAGCAAACGACGAATCGGAAATGAAACGGGCAGGTGATCGAACTGTTTAAGCTGTTTAGAAATAAGCGGATGTTTATGCTTATGATCGGCTTTATCCTGTTCATTGCGGTTATCGGTTTCTCGCTGAGCGACCGTAAAGAACTGACATGGCCGGAAAAATTTCTAGGCGATTCGGTCGGATACGTGCAGCAATGGTTCTACAAGCCCGCTGGGATGATAGCGGGCTTCTTTGAGGATATTCGCAACTTGCGCACCATTCACGAGGAAAATGAGCAATTGCGTCTGACAGCAGCGGCGTACGCGCGGGACAAAATCAATTATAATTTTATCCAGCAGGAGAACGAGCGGCTTCAAAAGGAATTGTCATTTACCGAACGCCAAAAGGAATTATACAACTATACTTATAGAATCGCTCAGGTCATAGCCGTTGACAACGATGCATACAATCGTACGATGGTGATCAACCTCGGCTCGAAGAACGGAATTAAGCCTAATATGGCTGTTACCACGATCGATGGACTCGTAGGATTCGTTAGCGAGGTACGGCCGTTTACGAGTACAGTTATGCCGATTACATCGCTTGACGAATCTTCTCCGAACTCCAACTCGATTGCAGCTACCGTTATGGGCCGAGAAAATGAATCTTTCGGCATCGTGAGCAGCTACAATCAGGAAACGGATCGGCTTATTATGACGCGAATTGACGAGAAGGACAAAATGACGGTGGATGACACAGTCATTACGTCAGGTCTCGGTAACGTTTATCCGCGCGGGCTCGTAATTGGAACGGTCGAAAACAAGCAAGTCGGCGATTTTGGTTTGACTTATACCGCCTCTGTCAAACTTGCTGCGAAATTCGATCATCTTACCGAAGTGTTCGTGGTTGAAGTCCAGAACATGGAGGACGGCGAATAATGAGCAGTCTCGGGTTGAACCGGTTGATCGGCATTATGTTTCTTATCTTTATTATCGAAGGTGCAATTATGCCTTGGCTGGTGCCCGCCCAATTCAGCGGGCGTCTCATCTCGCATTTCGTATTCGTTTTTGTCATGTATGCCGCGTTGTACAGAGGGCGGCATCAAGCGCTGCTGCTAGGCATCGGCTTCGGCTTGCTGCAGGATGTCGTTTTTTACGGTCATTTGATCGGTCTGCACGGCTTCGCGATGGGTCTGCTCGGCTATTTTGCCGGCTTGTTGCTGGAGAAGCGCCGCAGCACGCTGCTAACCGCGCTTTCCGTTATCGGGTTGGGCTGTATTTTGTACGACTCAATGATTTATTTCACATACTCCGTATTCCGCATTACGAACGAATCGTACGCTTGGGCGCTGCTTGATCATATTTTGCCGAGCCTGTTCCTTCAACTCGCTTTCGCTCTAGCGGTATATGTACCGGCAAGGAAATGGTTCGAAAGCCGTTCGATGCCTTTAGATCAAGAAGAGGAATAAAATATGGCCGGTAAGCAGGAATTCGTTGCACAGGGCAAGAAGTGATAACGTTGGGGAGGGACTGACGTGGCCGAGAAGCAGCATATTATGATAAAAGGCGTTAAGGAAGGTCTCGTGTTCCTTCTCGACGATAATTGCGAGTTTGCCGTGTTAATGGACGAGCTGCAGTACAAGCTGGAGAAAACGCATCAGCAATTGCTTACAGGCCCGCTTGTGCACGTGCATGTGAAGCTGGGCTCCAGACAGCTGGGCGATGAAGATAAAGAACGAATCCGCTCAATCATTCGCTTGCAAGGCAATTTGATGGTTCAATCGATGGAATCGGACTCTTTGATAAAAGAACCGGTTGAGCAGGTAATAACAGGGCCGCATGTCATGACCGGCATCATCCGTTCGGGGCAGCTTGTTGAGCATGATGGGGATCTGCTCCTGATCGGCGACTTGAATCCTGGCGGTACGATTTTGTGCACCGGCGATATTTACATCATGGGCGCTTTGCGCGGCGTTGCTCACGCCGGCGTCTCCGGGAGAACCGATGTAGTGATTGCGGCATCGTTGATGAAGCCGACGCAGCTACGAATAGCCGAAGTCATCAGCAGGCCGCCCGAGGAGTGGATGACGGGAGACGCGTCGATGGAATTCGCTTTTTTGAAGGAAGGCAGCATGCAACTGGACAAAATTACGCAGCTTTATCGTTTGCGCAATAATCCGATCATGTGAAAAGGGGTGCAAAAGCATGGGAGAGTCGATCGTAGTAACATCCGGAAAGGGCGGCGTCGGCAAGACGACGACATCGGCCAATTTGGGAACAGCGCTTGCGCTGCTCGGCAAGAAGGTTTGTATGGTAGATACGGATATCGGTCTGCGCAACTTGGATGTGGTGATGGGGCTGGAAAACCGCATTATTTTTGACTTGATCGACGTCGCCGAAGGCCGCTGCCGATTGAACCAAGCGCTGGTTAAGGATAAGCGCTTCGAAGAACTGTACATGCTTCCGGCTGCGCAGACGAAGGACAAAAACGACATTTCTCCGGATCAGGTAAAAAAAATCGTGTTGGAGCTCAAAGAGAGCTTCGACTACGTTATTATCGATTGCCCGGCCGGGATCGAGCAGGGTTTTCGCAACGCGATTGCCGGCGCAGATCGGGCGATCGTCGTCACGACGCCGGAAAATGCGGCGGTACGCGACGCCGACCGCGTCATCGGATTGCTCGATAAAGAAAAAATCGCGGCGAAGATCATTATTAACCGCATCCGCAACAATATGGTGAAAAGCGGCGAGATGCTGGATGTCGACGAAATTTGCCAGGTTTTGGCCGTTGATTTGATCGGTATAGTCCCGGATGATGAGAAAGTCATCAAAGCGGCCAATGCGGGCGAGCCGACGGTTATGGACCCGTCCTCAAGAGCGGCCATTGCGTATCGCAACATTGCAAGGCGCATTTTGGGTGATATGGTTCCTTTGATGCTGCTAGACGAGAAGGCCGGCGCCTTCAAGCGGTTCCGCAAGTTTCTTGGAATAGGATGAATGCTTAGTGCTTAATAAACTGAAGAAAGTGGACTGGGGCATCATCGTTATTTTGGTTTGCTTGATGGCCATCAGTTTCGTTCTTGTCCGTAGCGCCACATATGGCAATCCGATGTACCCCAATTTCGATATTAAAACGCTCATTTATTATGCGCTCGGTTTTTTTGTCGTTTTTGTCATTACAATCTTTGATTACCGGATATTTCTGAAAAGCTGGCATGCGCTGTACGGAATAGGCGTTGCGCTGCTTATACTCGTCTATTTCTTTGGCAGCACCATCAACGGCGCTCGCGGCTGGTTCAAGATCGGCGAATTGAGCGTCCAGCCGGCGGAGATTATGAAAATTATCCTGATCATCGGTATCGCCTATCTGATGGGCAGAAGACAAGGGGAACGGCTCAATTTCGGACAGGACTTGCTACCGATCGCCGCCTTTTCCTTCTTGCCGTTCGCACTCGTTATGATGCAGCCGGATTTGGGTAATGCGATTATTTATTTGGTCATCGTGCTCGGCATGCTTTGGATCGGGAACGTCAAATATTCTCACGTACTGGTTGGATTAACTGTGTTTATCGGCAGCATTGTGCTGTTTGTTTCGCTGTTTAATATGTTCAACCAGGAAATATTCGATTACTTGAATGGTCACGAGAAGAAGCACTGGTATGAACGGATCAATACTTACATTAATCCGGAACAAGCGTCTTCTGACGCCAAGCACCAATCGGAAAATGCGAAAATCGCCATCGGGTCCGGCGGCTTGAGCGGAGACGGTTACATGCAGGGCGATATGTTGAAAGGAAAGTTTATTCCGTATCCGTACTCCGATTCGATTTTTGTCGTTATCGGCGAGGAATTCGGCTTTCAAGGAGCGGCTGTGCTGCTGCTCTTATACTTCCTGCTCATATACCGAATGATACTGATCGCCTTTAGGTGTTACGACTTGCGGGCCTCTTTCATCGTCATCGGGGTAGCCTCCATGTTCGTGTTTCAAATTTTCCAGAATATTGGGATGATGATCGGGCTGATGCCAATTACCGGCATTACGCTGCCGTTTATCAGCTATGGCGGCACCTCTTTGCTGCTCAATATGGTATCGATCGGCGTCGTCTTCAGCATAAAAGCTCATCAAGAAAAATACGAGCTGGCTGCCGATTAGTTTTTATGCCAAGCCGCTCTCTCAGCGACAATGAGAGAGCGGCTTTTTGTTTATCCTCCAGCTTCCTCCCGCATACTTGTCTCTCTTTTCTCATATGGATGAATAGAGGTACATGCTCTCTTGAGGGAGATCGGGGAGGGAATAGGCATGAACACGAGGGATGCCGTTCGTAAACGGAGACGGGAAAAAATGAAGCAGTTGATGGAACGTCCGCCGCAAAAGGAAGAGAGACGGCCTGAACCTGCGCGGCTGTCCGGTTCGTTGATTGGGGAGCCGCGGAGGGCGGAGCCGGTCAATCTTCGCGATGCGGGTCAAGAGATTGATCCGGAGAAGCAGTGGAAGGCAAATCCGAGTCCATGGATGGGCTGGGGCGCAGATTCCGATTCAGGCGGCGGGACGAAGTGGCCGCGGCTTGGAGAGACGGATGGATATGACAATAATCAGAGGGGATGGAATTCCTTCCGCAAATCGCTTTTATGGCGAACCGCCGTAGCGGGCTTGTTATTCGCAGCCATCTGGGGCATGTACCGCTACGACGCACCATGGTCGATGGAGGGACGGGCTTTTGTGAAAAATGCGTTAACCGACGAGATCGATTTCGCGTCTGCAGCCGCATGGTACAAATCAACCTTTGCCGGCGCGCCTTCGTTTATCCCGATATTCAATAATGAGGAGAAGGCTGTGGAGATGTCTAACGGATCGGTCGAGCTGCCGGTGGTTGCCCCGCTGCAGGATGCGGCAATCATTCGAACGTTTGCTGAACTGCTGGATGGCGTTGAGCTTGCCGGCGCGTCGCAAGCGAAAGTAATGGCTGTGGAGACGGGCAGAGTGTCCATTGTAACGGAAGAGAAGGGCGGATCCGTCGTCGTGGTCGAGCACGCAAACCGCCGGACAAGCGTATACGGCAATTTGGAAACAGCATCCGTCAAAGCGAACGAATGGGTAGAGGCCGGCGATCCGATCGGCACGCTTCACCGGTCGAATGGGAATGAACCGGGGCTGCTGCTTTTTAAAATGAAGCAAAACGGTATTTTTATCGACCCTGCCGGTGTGATTCCGCTTGATTAAGTGGCTCGGCATCCGCTGGTCGGCTCATCCGCTGTTTGTCGTTATTATGCTGGCGTCGCTTGTGACAGGTTACTTCGGCGAGTTGTTTACGCTTTTTCTAATTGTGCTCGTTCATGAAATTGGACATGTGGTCGTCGCAAGAGGCTTTGGCTGGCGCATTCGGGAAGTGAAGCTGTTGCCTTTCGGCGGCGTCGCGGAGGTAGAGGAAGCGAGCGGCACGCCGGCTTCACAGGATGCGTTGGTCGCGATCGCCGGCCCTTTGCAGAATGTATGGATGGGACTCGCCGCATGGGGATGCGGTCAGCTCGGCTGGTGGGACCAGGACGCCGCGCAATACGTATGGAAGGCGAATGCGATGATCGGCTTGTTCAATTTACTGCCTATTTACCCGCTGGACGGCGGAAAGCTGCTGCAAGCGCTATTCAGCCTCGGTTTGAATTATTATGCGATGATGAAATGGACGGCGCGCATCAGCATGGCGCTCAGCCTTATTATGATTGTACTGGCTCTGGGCGCTCCGCTTTTTTTTCATAGTCAAGGCGTTCAATTAAACCTGCTTATTATAGGCGCGTTTTTAGTGATGACGAATTGGACGTATTACCGGAATATTCCGTTTCTATTCGTTCGTTTTCTCATGCATCGCGGCCGCGTGGCGGAGCGTGCGGAACGTAGAGGCGTCCGGGCCGCTCCCATAATCGTGGGAGCTTCGCAGCCGCTCGCATCGGTTGTCCGCCTGTTGAAAAGGGAGCAAACCCATCTGATCTGCATCATTGGGCGGAGCGGCAAAGTGGCGGCCGTTATTCCCGAGGAGCAGCTCGTTGACCGTTATTTCGAGGAAAGAAACCCCAATCGGCCGATAGGCGAGCTGCTTCGCTAAAATAATGCAAAATGAGTTAGTTAATCTGCCCGTCCTCTGTGATAGAATAAGAGAAAAGCTTACCTAGGCGGGTGATAAACGGGAATGAAGCGGATGTTGATGCACGGACACGGCGAACTGCTGCAGACGGCGGTGCAGGAGGACGGACGCTTGGTCGAGTTCTATATGGAAAGGTCGGAGAATAGCGGACTAGTAGGAAGCATTTATAAAGGAAGGGTCGTCAACGTGCTTCCCGGCATGCAGGCGGCTTTTGTCGATATCGGACTCGGCAAAAATGCGTTTTTGTACATTGACGACTTGCTGCACCCGCATCTTGAAAGACAGCCGGAGCAGAAGCCGCTCATTCAGCAGCTGATTCGGCCTGGGGCGGAATTGCTCGTTCAAGTGATGAAGGAGCCGCTTGGCGGCAAAGGAGCGAGAGTAACGACGCATTTCTCGCTTCCGGGGAGATGGCTCGTCTTCATGCCGATCGCCGGCTATGTGGGCGTTTCCAAGAAGGTAGCGACAGAGAATGAACGGAACAGGCTGCGTCAGATCGGCGAACGGCTGCGTCAAGGCGAGGAAGGCATTATTATGAGGACCAATGCGGATGGCGAGCCTGAGCAAGCTCTCGCATCGGACGTGGAGCAGCTTAGAAGCTTATGGAACGGCATCCGTCTGCGTGCGGAAGAAGCGTCTGTTCCTTCAGAGCTGCATCGCGAAGCGGGGCTGATGCGAAGAGTGGTGCGCGACGCCTTGACGGCCGATATGAACGAGCTGTGGATCGACGACGCTTCCAGGTATGAAGAGGCGAAGGCGCTGCTTCAGGAGCTCACGCCGCAGCTTGTTCATCGGCTCAGGCTCTACGATAGAAATGCTGACATCTCGCTTTTTACCGAATACGGCGTGACGGAGCAGGCCAACGCGGCGTTTCAGCCGCGCATTCAGCTGGATAGCGGCGGATCGCTCATTTGGGACGAAACCGAGGCGCTGACGGTCATCGATGTAAACACCGGCAAATATACAGGCGATACCGATCTCGAGGATACCGTCTTCAAAACAAATCTAGAAGCGGCCGACGAAATTGCTCGGCTGCTGCGCATTCGAGACGTCGGTGGCATTATCATTGTCGATTTTATCGATATGGAGAACGAGACGAATCGCGAGAAAGTAATGAACCGGCTTGCCGAGCGAATGAAGCAGGATAGGACTAAGAGCACCGTGCTCGGTTGGACAAGGCTCGGCTTGCTGGAGCTGACGCGCAAAAAAGCGAGGGAAAATGCGGTGCAGCAGCTGACGGTGAGGTGTGCGGCCTGCGCAGGAACCGGAAAAAAAACCACCACCATTTAATAAGGTAGTTCAAAATGCCGGCTCCCATAACGATGCTGCTTCAGGGAAGCTGATTCGGTGTCGAATCTTGAACGCTGCTCGCGGAGTCCGGTGCTCACTTAGCACCCCACTAAGCTCCGCTCCTCCTCCACAAGCATCGTTTAACCTTCTCGGTTCTGAAAACCGACATTTTGAACCTCCATTGGAAGAGGTAGTTCAAAATGCCGGCTCCCATAACGATGCTGCTTCAGGGGAGTGGATTCGGCGTCGAATCTTGAACGCTGCTGGCTTCCCTTGACATAGGTGTTGAACTATTGGGGCAAGTGTGCTAGAATGTTCTAGTATGTCTGATTGTGTTTTGATACATAATCGACATTTGATACCGCTCCGATCGGGTTATGAAGCGCGAAGGGCTTGTCCCTGAGCCACCTGAGATTAGGCGAGTCTTCGAATATAAGGAGGTGCAACCCACAATGTTCGCAATTATCGAAACTGGCGGAAAGCAATACAAAGTTCAGGAAGGCGATGTAATTTACATCGAGAAACTGGACGTTAACGCAGGCGAAAACGTAACGTTTGATCGCGTATTGGCTGTATCCAAAGGCGACGGTCTTGTGACTGGTGCTCCAGTCGTATCCGGCGCTACTGTTTCCGGCAAAGTCGAGAAACAAGGCAAAGGCCAAAAGATCATCGTATACAAATACAAAGCCAAAAAGAACTACCGTCGCAAACAAGGTCATCGTCAACCGTACACGAAAGTAACGATCGAGAAAATCCAAGCGTAAGAGGGTTTTTCTATGATATCGGTCACGTTCGTGCGTAACGCGGATGACAGGCGGATTATATCGTTCGCAGTCGAAGGACATGCGAAATATGCAAAGCCCGGCAAAGATATCGTCTGCGCCGGCGTGTCGGCCGTTTCGGTCGGCACCGTCAACGCCATTGAGGCGCTGACAAACGTGGAGCTTCCGGCTTCCATGAAGAACGGCTGGCTGTCCTCGGATATTCCGATTCAGCCTGACCGGGAAACGGACGGCAAGGTGCAGCTGTTGCTCGAATCGATGCTGGTTATGCTGGGATCGATCGCGGAGTCATATGGCAAGCATGTCGTCATTCAAGAAAAACTTCTTTCGTAAAGGAGGGAAATTACCATGTTGAAACTGAATCTCCAGCTTTTCGCATCCAAGAAAGGTGTAGGTTCCACAAAGAACGGTCGCGACAGCCAATCGAAGCGCCTTGGCGCTAAACGTGCGGACGGTCAAGTCGTAACTGCCGGCAGCATCTTGTTCCGTCAACGCGGAACGAAGATTCATCCAGGCAACAATGTGGGTATCGGTAAAGACGATACGCTTTTCGCGAAAGTGGAAGGCGTCGTGAAGTTTGAACGTTGGGGCCGCGATCGCAAAAAAGTGAGCGTGTACCCTGTTGACCAGGCTCCGGTAGCCGCAGCAGTCGAAGCCTAATAGCAGCAATTGCCCCGGCCTGACAGATAGGCTGGGGCTTTTTGTCTTTTTATGGCCCTGCGTTCGGATAAACCTATTCCGGCTAGCCGAGCCGGCATGCTATACTTGGAAACGAAGGATATGAGCAGAAAGTAGGATCGATACATGGATCGCATTGTTGCAGCGAAACGGATAACGGCGGCATCGATCATTTTGCCGGCGGCGGCCGTCTTTATTTGGCCGGGAACGTATTGGACGCTTGCCCTGTTTCTCGTATGGTTGGTCGCGGCTGCGGCTGCGTGGGTGCTTGCTGAACGCAAGGAGCATGAACGCAGGCTGGACCGCACGATACATACGCTTCAATCTTCCGGCATCCGCACGCTAAATCATCATCGCCACGATTGGATGAACGATCTGCAGGTGTTGTACGGCTACATCCGAATGCAAAAGCTGGATAGAACGGCGGAGTACGTGGAAAAAATAAAAGAACGAATGGCTGCGGAAAGTCAAATTGCCAAGTTAGGCACTCCTTCGCTTGTCAGCTACATTCAATCCTTTCGAACGTTGTCGTCCTCTCTGCAACTTGATGTAAAGAACGGCGACGATATCCAATTGAGTGAATGGCCGGACCGTGGCGAGCTCATTGCGGACAAGCTGATTCAGCTCATAAACGCCTACCGGCTGGCGGTCAAATCGAACGGCGGCGAACCGGCCGTTTTGACCGTAGAGTTCAGCCGTAACGACGGCCGGCTTGTCGCTTCGTTCCTCTATGAGGGAGAACTGTCTGGCGAAACTCATTTTACAGATCAAATAAAACAGCAGTTGAAAGGCGCTCCACTGCAGCCGATCGATATTAACAGGCCGCAGGAGAAAATGGTGCTAGCGGCGGAATGGAGCGCTTGAACGGAGGCATACATGTTTGTCGATAAAGCGAAGATATTTGTAAAAGGCGGCGACGGCGGCAACGGGATCGTCTCGTACCGCCGTGAGAAATACGTTCCGGAAGGCGGACCTGCGGGCGGCGACGGCGGAAGAGGCGGCAGCGTCATTTTTCGAGTAGACGAAGGCTTGCGGACGCTGATGGATTTCCGGTACCAGAAGCATTTCAAAGGACCGGCTGGAGAACGGGGTAAAGTCAAGAGCATGCACGGCGCCAGCGCCGAGGATATGATTGTCCGCATCCCGCCAGGCACCGTCATCGTGGATGACGATACGCAAGAAATCATCGGCGATATGACGCGCCATGGGCAGGAAGTTATCGTAGCGCGCGGTGGACGCGGCGGACGCGGCAACATTCGCTTCGCGACGATCAACAATCCGGCTCCTGACATTGCCGAGAACGGCGAAGAAGGCGAAGAACGCTGGGTGACGCTAGAGCTGAAAGTAATGGCGGACGTCGGTCTTGTCGGGTTCCCAAGCGTGGGTAAATCGACGCTGCTCTCGGTCGTGTCCGGCGCTAAGCCGAAGATCGGCGCGTATCATTTCACGACGATTACGCCGAATCTTGGCGTTGTGGACGTGGGAGACGATCGCAGCTTCGTTATGGCCGATTTGCCTGGCCTGATCGAAGGAGCGCATGAGGGCATTGGACTCGGTCATGAGTTTTTGCGTCATGTCGAGCGGACGAGGGTCATCATTCACGTTCTCGATATGGCGGGCTCCGAAGGGCGCGATCCGTTCGAGGACTGGCAAAAAATCAATGAGGAGCTTGTGCTTTACAACGAGAAGCTCGCTCATCGCCCGCAAATTATCGCGGCTAACAAAATGGATATGCCGGAATCGGAAGACAATCTGGAGCTGTTCAAGCAGCAGCTCGCGGAATTTAACGACGGCAAGGAATACCAGATCATTCCGATCTCCTCTCTGACCAAGAAGGGCGTGCAGGAGCTGCTTTACAAAGCGGCCGATACTCTTGAGCAGGTGCCGGAAGAAGTCGATATCGAAGAAGTGAAGGATGTTGCAGAACGGAAGGTATACACGTACGAGAAGCGTCAGGAATCGACCTTCACGATTCGCCGCGAGGACGAAATTTTCGTCGTTGAGGGCGCTACGATCGAAAATTATTTGAAGCGAATGAACATGAATTCCTACGATGCTATTATGCGGTTCGCGCAAATTATGCGGAAAATGGGCGTAGACGCCGCGCTCCGCAAAAAAGGCGCGAAGGATGGGGATACGGTTCAAATCGCCAATTTTACGTTCGAGTTTTTCGAAGGCACCGATTATTTGGGATAAGCGTGCAACAATTTTTCGGGATGGGCCGGAAACCGCGCGATTCGCGCGGTTTCCGGCTTTTTTTTGCATGCAATCCTGGATGATGGAAATGAATGCGTCTATAATCTGGCATAAATCGCTAATTTAAGGCATGTCCTTTCGTCAAAGTTTGCTTTTATACTAGTTAATGTACGAACGATGGAAACGCTTTCTGGAAAAGATTGAAAGGGGTGATGCATCCATAAATCGATAAGAAGCAAGGCTCGTCATCGAAACGATTGCGAGCGGACGAAAAGATTTCAACGATTCGAAGGAGGAATTTTGTTAATGTACGCAGTGAATTTCAAAAAAACGACGGTGAGCTTCTTGATAGCGGCTCTGCTGCTAGGATTGGTCGCCGCCGTGTCAGCCCAACCTGCTTATGCTGCAAGCTATTTGCTGTCGCAAAACCGGACGGCTTATGCTTCGTCTGCAGAAGGCGGCAATGCCGCGCATCTCGCGGTAGATGGCAGCACGGCCACACGCTGGGGAAGCTCATGGGGGTCGGACCCGCAATGGATCTATGTCGATTTGGGCTCGCCTGCCGCAATCGACCGCGTCAAAATTGAATGGGAAGGCGCATACGCCAAATCGTATAAAATCCAAGTTTCCAACGATGAAACGACATGGACAGATGTATACACGACGTCATCGGGAAATGGCGGCACGGATGACATTACGCTTGAAGGCAATGGGCGTTACGTACGCGTCTTTGGTACAGAACGGGCTTTGCCTGCTTATGGCTACTCCATACTCGAACTGGAAGTATACGGGACGGGCGGCTCAGGTACGCCTCCGCTTCAATACGGACCGAATGTCGCTCTAGGCAAGCAAGTATCGGTATCCTCGTTCGAGGAGTCCGGTTATTTGCCGCCAGGCTCGACACTGCCGGAAAACGCCGTTGACGGCAGCAACGGAACGCGTTGGTCGTCCAATCATACCGACGATGAATGGTTTACCGTCGATTTGGGAGCCAATCATACGATCGGCCGCGTCGTTCTAAACTGGGAGGCGGCGGCCGGCCGGGCGTTCGACCTGCAAGTATCGCCAGACGGCACGCAATGGACAACCGTCTACCGCGAGCTGCAAGGCGACGGAGGCAAGCAGGATATCCAGTTGTACACAGAAGGCCGGTATGTCCGGATGAATGGCATTGCCCGGGCAACGAGCTTTGGCTATTCGCTGCTTGAATTTGAAGTGTACGATTATGTGTCGGGTCATCCGCAGCCAACGTACACGATTCCGTCGATCCCGACGCCGTCTGCGGTGCAGGTCGGAAAAGGCAGCTATAAAATAAACGACATTAAGATGCCGCAGCCGAAGGCACCGATTTACAAGACTTCTGAGGTCAATGCGCCGATCGCTTCCAATGACTGGTGGCAGTCGATGCTGATTAAGCCTTTTGGCGATTATTTAGTGACATTGCCGTTGAAAATGAAGTTTTTCCCGCAAGGACTCGGCATTTTGAACCCGGGCAAAGGTTGGATAAACGGAGACGGCTCAGTCGTTAACGCCGACGGAAACCCCGATTTGTACGTCATGGCCGGAAATATTGATTCGTCCAAGCTGGTCAACCGGGTAACCGGCTATAGCGATTGGGCGGTCGAAACGGCGCTCAGCGACGATACGGCTGACAAAATGAAGACGACGATCGTTAAAGGCTCGCCTTACGTTTACACAACCTTTAGCGACCCTAGCTCAGCTGAAATATATTCGCCGCTCATTACGGGTATTTATGACGGCAGCGGAGCTTCCGTGCTCACAACGGATGGCGAGAGCGTGACGGCCGACCATCTGCGCGTGACCGTGTCGAATACAGACGGTCGACCGAATGCGACGCCGGAAACAAGGCAATATGGCATTTTTGCTCCTCCAGGCACCGTATTTACGAAGGCCGGGGCGAAGATCAAAATGCAATTGGGGGGCGGCGAAAATTATCTTTCGATAGCGTCGCTGCCGTCGGCATCCGATTTGGACTATTTCCATCAGCATGCCTACGCGTTCGTAACAGGGACGCAAGTCAGCTACAACTATGACGAATCGACTTCGCAAGTAACGACGCAATTCGATGTGACGACGCAGTTGAAACGTTCGGGCTTCTCTGAACAAACGCTGCAGGCGCTGTATCCGCATCAGTGGAAAATAGCGACGTCGCCGTTGACCGATGTGGAGTATCCTTCCATCCGGGGCACGCTTAAAATAAGTGAAGGAAATTCTTTTACGACGGTTGACCGCTTCTATGGCATCGTTCCGCAATTTACACAGCCGGACAATCCGGACTATAATCGGTCGCTCATGGTCGAGTATTTGAAAACGTTGGACAGGGACACGTCCTCCAATTTGATGGCAGCCGATGCGTACTGGCAAGGAAAAAGGCTGCATCCGCTCGCGATGGGCGCTTTGGCGGCGAACGAAATGGGCGAAACCGGGTACCGGGATAAGTTCCTTTCGCGCATTCGCTTGATTTTGGAAGATTGGTATACGTATACAGAAGGCGAGCCGGATTACTTCCTGTATTACAACTCCGATTGGGGCACGACCTATTATCGGGTCAGCGAATTCGGAGCCAACTCCGGTATAACTGACCATCACTTTACTTACGGCTATTACGTATTCGCATCCGCGGTACTGGCGACTTTCGACGACAGCTTCCGCACGGAATACGGCGAGCTTATCGAGCATTTGATCCGCGATTACGCGAATCCTTCGCGCAACGATCCGATGTATCCGTTTTTCCGCAGCTTTGATCCGTATCAAGGTTATTCATGGGCGGGCGGATATGCCGACAACGATAGCGGCAACAACCAGGAGGCGGCCGGAGAATCGCTGTTCGGCTGGGTCGGACAATATATGTGGAGTCTCTTGACCGGCGACACCGCGTTCCGCGACGCCGCGATCTATGGCTTCACAACGGAATTGAAAGCGGTAGAGCAATACTGGTTCAACTATGACGGAGACAACTGGCTGCCAGAATGGAAACATAAATCGGTAGGGCAAGTATATGGCTCTTCCTATTTCTACGGCACCTTCTTCAGCGGCATGCCGGTTCATATTTACGGCATTCATTGGCTGCCGACAGCGGAATATTTGACGAGCTATGCGTTAACGCCAGGCAAAGCGGCTGACTTGTACAACGGCTTTGTCGAGGATAACGGCGGTCCGGAAACGGATTGGCAGCATATCGTCTGGCCGATTCAAGCGCTTAGCGATCCGCAAGCGGTGATCGGGAAATGGAACGACGAGACGATGCAAAGAAACGAAATTTTCAATACGTATTGGTTCGTACACAGCTTGGCCTCGCTTGGCCAGCGGACGAAAGAGGTATGGGCAACCGGCTGGTCGAGCGCTACCGTTTATAAAAACGGAGGCGACTACAAGGCGGTCGTATGGAACCCAACATCCAGTCCGATTACCGTAACATTTAAGAACGAGTCAGGCACGACCGGCACGGCCGTAGTTGGCGCTAAATCGCTTGTGACTGTCGATCCGATGACGGATTCAAATGCTTCGGATGATTGGGTACCGATCGGTGAAGGCGGAAATGATGACAACGATTTTAACTTTGCGGAAAGCAGACCGGTGACGGCATCGAGCACGCAATTGCCGTTCGCCGCAGCTAACGCGACAGATGGCAACGACGCGACGAGATGGGCATCCGCTTCAGCTGAAGAAACGCAATGGCTGGCGGTTGATTTAGGTGCGACGCGGCAGATCGGCAAGGTGAAGCTGAACTGGGAAACGGCTTACGCCAAATCGTATCAGATTCAGGTATCGGAAGACGGCAGCGAATGGACCGATCTCTATTCCACGACGAGCAGTGAGGGCGGCCTCGAGGAGATTGCTGTTAGCGGAGCCGGCCGTTACATTCGCGTCCATATGACGGAGAGAGGCACGATTTACGGCTATTCGCTGCATGAGATTGAAGTTTACGGTGGTGGAAGCAAGACACTGCCATCCTCCGCGCTGCTTTCCTTGAACAAGCAAGCCAGTGCTTCTTCCGTGCAGGAGCCGTTCGCCGCAGAGAGCGCATTTGACGGCGATCCGGGTACACGCTGGGGCTCCGAGCACAGCGCAGATCCGCAGTGGGTTGCGGTTGATTTGGGAGAGTCGCACACCATTACCGGCGTAAAGCTGGAATGGGAAGCGGCCTTTGCGAAGTCGTTCGCTATCCAAACCTCCGCGGACGGCGACGAATGGACCGATATTTACTCGACAACGACTGGAGAGGGAGACGTGCAAAACCTGTCCGTGAACGGAACGGGCCGTTACGTTCGCATGCTGGGGACAGAACGGGCAACTCCATACGGTTATTCGCTCTGGAACTTTGAGGTTTACGGAAACTAGCAGTCTATTGACAGTAAAAAATAGCAGCTAAGCGCTGCGCTTATGAAAGAGGATCGTCCCGACGGCCAGAATGGCAGGGGCGGTCCTTTTTTTCGCTTGCCCGTAAGCTTCTTAGTCCTAGATGGCGATATAAGGAAGGAAAGTCCTTCTTCATGTTTGTCCTTTCTTGCAAACACCTATTGCCGCAGACTATGGATTTCGATATAATGTCCATTATAGAAAAACATTTGTCTTTGTAGGGAGGACGAATAGTGACGCAACGTTATTATGTCGTTCGGGAAGATATGCTGCCGGAAGCGATCATGAAGACGATCCAGGTAAAAGAAATGCTTGGACGCGGAGACGCGGCAACAGTGCATGAGGCGGTCGAGCGGGTTGGAATGAGCCGCAGCGCCTTTTATAAGTACAAAGACGGCGTTTACGCGCTTCAGGAGCTGGAGCGGGAACGCATCGTCACGATCGCCATGGACTTGGAGCATCGATCGGGCGTATTGTCCAAGGTGCTTAGCCTCGTAGCGGGGCTGGAAGGAAACGTGCTGACGATGAATCAAAGCATACCGCTGCAAGGATTCGCTAATGTTGTCCTATCGGTGGATATTTCGAAAATGACCGGAGAGTTATCCTCGCTCATCGACGTGATTAAAAGCCAGCAAGGCGTGCGCAAAGCTTCCGTCATCGGGCAAGGTTGAAACCATATCGAATAACAATTAGAGAGTTATAACGGAGGGGAATGTTATGAAGCCAGTTAAGGTAGGCCTGCTCGGTCTAGGCACGGTAGGAACAGGCGTCGTTCGTATCGTCGAAGGACATCAGGAAGATCTGCAAGGCCAGGTCGGATCGCCGATCGTCATTGAGAAGGTGCTCGTGCACAATAAAAGCAAGCAGCGGAGCGTTGCGATCGATCCATCCAAGCTGACCGAAGATCCGTGGGAAATTATCGAGCATCCCGAAATCGACGTAATCGTCGAAGTGATGGGCGGCACGACTCATACGAAGGATTATATTATGGAAGCGCTGACCCGCGGCAAGCATGTCGTAACGGCCAACAAAGACCTGATGGCGCTGCACGGCCAAGAAATTATGGCCAAAGCCCAGGAGCATCAATGCGACGTTTTCTACGAAGCGAGCGTGGCTGGCGGTATTCCGATCATTCGGACGCTGATCGACGGCTTTTCCTCCGACCGGATTACGAAAATTATGGGCATCGTGAATGGTACAACAAACTACATTTTAACGAAAATGAGCCAGGAGGGCGCCTCCTACGCCGACGTGCTTAAAGAAGCGCAAGAGCTCGGATACGCGGAAGCGGACCCTACTTCCGACGTAGAGGGACTTGACGCTGCGCGCAAAATGACGATTTTGTCCACGCTCGGCTTCCGGGCCAATGTTGCGCTCGAGGACGTATCTGTACAGGGGATGTCCAAAGTAAGCAAAGAGGACATTTTATACGCCAAGCGTCTCGGTTACGAATTGAAGCTGCTCGGTATCGCCGAGCGCCAAGACGATGAGTTCAGCATTAGCGTGCAGCCGACAATGGTGAAAAACTCCCATCCGATCGCTTCCGTCAACGGCGTATTCAACGCGGTATACGTGTACGGCGAAGCAGTTGGAGAGACGATGTTCTATGGACCGGGAGCAGGCGGATTGCCTACAGCAACGTCGATCGTAGCCGATTTGGTAGCCGTCGTTAAAAACTTGAAGCTCGGCGTCAACGGCAAGCAGGGCCTCGTTACGTTCAAGGAGAAAAAGCTGAAAACTGACGAGCAAATCTCGTCGAAGTATTTCTTGCTGCTCCATGTCGACGACCGGGCGGGCGTTCTTGCGCGCATCACGCAAGTATTCGCAGACTTCGAAGTGAGCTTGGAATCGGTGCTGCAGCAGCCGAATCCAACCAACCCGGAAGCGGAAATTATCGTTATTACGCATGACGCGAACAAAGCGGCAATCCACAAGGTGCTGCAGCGGTTCGAGTCGCTTGAAGTGATCCGCAAGGTGAAGAGCGTTTATCGCGTGGAAGGCTAACGGAAATACACACTATGTGGCAGAAAAAGGAGCTTTACCCGCTATGAAACGAGTTATTGTAAAGGTGCCGGCCAGCACCGCTAACCTCGGCCCGGGCTTCGACTCGCTGGGCATGGCGCTCTCCCTCTATGCGTGGATTGAAATGTCGATTGCGGACAAAACGACTTTTCGTCTTCACGGAGAGCAAATGAAAGGCTTGCCAACCGATCGATCGAACTTGATCTATAAAGTAGCGCAGCTTGTGTTCAAGGAAGCGGGCGTGCATGTGCCCGAGCTTCATATCGAAATGTACAGCGAAATTCCGCTCACGCGCGGATTAGGCAGCAGCGCCTCTGCAATTGTGGGCGCGCTTGTCGCG
This sequence comes from Paenibacillus sp. NPDC058071, assembly GCF_042885235.1. Classification (NCBI taxonomy): domain Bacteria; kingdom Bacillati; phylum Bacillota; class Bacilli; order Caryophanales; family Paenibacillaceae; genus Paenibacillus; species Paenibacillus sp. NPDC058071. The sequence continues at coordinate 85,104 of NZ_JBHVSK010000003.1, read as the reverse complement.
GCCAACGCGCTGATCGGCAGCCCGCTAAGCGAAGACAAGCTGTTTCAGCTTGCTACCGCATGGGAAGGACATCCCGACAATGTGGGCGCTTCGTTATTCGGCGGTATTATCGCTTCCGCCTGGGACGGAGAAAGGGCTGATTATGTAAAGCTGGCCCCCCCTGCGAGCCTTTCGACGCTTGTCGCGATTCCAGCTTTTCAACTGTCGACCGAGAAGGCGCGTCATGCGCTTCCTTCCCAATTGAGCATGGCTGACGCGGTGTTTAATATCGGACGCAGCTCGCTGCTTGTCGCGGCACTGGCGACTGGAGAGCTAGGCCTCATCCGCAGCGCGATGCGCGATCGGCTGCATCAGCCTTACCGCGCGGCTCTCATTCCCGGAATGGCTCATATATTAGATCATGCCTGCGATCACGGCGCGTTAGGAGCCGCGCTCAGCGGAGCGGGACCGACCTTGATCGCTTTCGTAGACAAGACGAGCGAGCGGAAGGAAGAACTAGAGCAGTTCCTGCTTGCGACGCTGAAAAAGGAAGGAATCGAAGCCGAAACGCGTTGGCTCGAACCTTGCAAGGAAGGACCGCAAGTGATCATCGAAGCTTTGGCGGGCGGAGCGTCCCCTTTGCTCATGGATCGAATTAAAGGAGAAATTAAGCGATGAAAAAGACGATTGCGCTGCTGCCGGCCGGTTCCGTATCCGACGAAGCGGCGAAAAAAATGTTCGGCAATGAGGAAGTAAATTGGAGTCATCATCGTCTAATTGCCGACGTGTTTTTATCCACGGTTAACGACATCAGCCAATACAGCGTCATACCGATTGAGAATACAATCGAGGGCTCGGTTAGCCTGCACATGGACTGGCTTGTTCACGAGATCGACTTGCCGATTCAAGCTGAATGGGTCTATCCATCCATTCAGAACTTGATCGGCCGCCGCTCGGAATTTACTGGCGAGGACGGCAAGCTCGACTTGGGCAAAATCGATAAGGTGTTCAGTCACCCTGTAGCGATCGCTCAATGTTTGCAGTTTCTGCGCAGCGAGCTGCCGCAAGCCGATAAGGAAACGGTCGGCAGCACGTCCGAAGGCGTGCGCATCGTCCGCGACAATCCAGGTAACGGTTTTGCGGCGATCGGCACGGCTACTGCCGCGTCGAACAACCAGCTGGATGTGCTGGCGGAGAGCATTACCGACCACAACAACAATTACACGCGGTTTTTGCTCATCGGCAACGAGCCGTTCACGACCAGAGAATCGGCAACCCGCAAAACAAGCATCCTGATTACGCTGCCTGACGATTTTCCAGGGGCGCTTCATCGGGTGCTGTCTGCCTTCTCCTGGAGGCAGATCAACCTGTCGAAAATCGAGTCGCGGCCGACCAAGAAACAGCTCGGCACGTATTATTTCTACATCGATATCGACATGGCCCTCGACACGGTGCTGCTGCCGGCGGCGCTGGAAGAGATTCAAGCTTTAGGCTGTCATGTGCGAGTGCTCGGCAGCTACCCGAGCTTCACGTATGAACAGTTAAGCGAGTAGAGCTGATCTGGAAAAGGATCGATCGATAGCGCAATCAAGTAGTCGGGCAACGGCAGACTTTCGGAGCGTCGTTCGGCGCCTCCGGCATAAATTCCAATCAGAAGGAGTGTAAGCAAGATGTCACAGCAATGGATCTATTTAAATGGCGATTACGTATCGAAGGAAGACGCGAAAATTTCGGTGTACGATCATGGATTTTTGTATGGCGACGGTATTTTTGAAGGCATTCGCATCTATAACGGCAACATCTTTAAATGCAAAGAGCATTTGGACAGGCTGTACGATTCCGCTAAATCGATTATGCTGGATATCCCGCTTACACAGGAGCAAATGCAGGAGGCGCTGGTCGAAACGATCCGGCGCAATGAAATGCGGGATGGTTATATCCGGCTTGTGGTCTCGCGAGGTCCGGGCAATTTAGGACTTGATCCGAAGCGCTGTCCGACCGCATGGGTGATTATCATCGTAGAGCAGCTGACGATTTATTCGGAGGAGGCGTACCGGAATGGTCTGGTGTCGGTATCGGTTTCCCAGCGCCGCAATATCCCGGACGCGTTGAATCCGAAAATCAAGTCGCTTAATTACCTGAACAATATACTTGTAAAAATTCAGGCAAACCTTGCAGGCGTCGGCGAAGCGATCATGCTGAACTCTCAAGGTTATGTGGCGGAAGGGTCGAGCGACAATATTTTTATTATCAAGAACGGCACTGTTTACACGCCGCCTTGCTATGTAGGCGCGCTTGAAGGCATAACGCGGGGCGCGATCATCGAGCTTTGCGGCAAGCTGGGCTACAAGCTGAAAGAGGAACCGTTTACGCTGCATGACGTTTATGTCGCCGACGAAGTTTTCTTCACCGGAACGGCGGCCGAAGTAATCGCGGTACGCGAGGTGGATGGACGGACAATCGGCGAGGGCAAAGCCGGTCCGATGACGACATCGCTGCTGCAAGAGTTCCGGGCGATCGTCGAGAAGGACGGCGTCAAAGCGTTCGATTAGACACGGACGGGGAACCGTCGAAATGAGAGAGTACGGCAGACTGGCCGTACAACCGGCAACGCGGAGCATGCGCTTGAATGAGCGCGTGCCCCGCGTTGTTTGCGTAAGTGCGTGCTGAGACACGAGTGCGTTAGAAGTAATGGAGCGTGTATAGTCTTCACGGGAACGGTAGCCGAGGTAATCGCGGTACGTGAGGTGGATGGACGGACAATCGGCGAGGGCAAAGCCGATCCGATGACGACATCGCTGTTGCAAGAGTTCCGGGCGATCGTCGAGAAGGACGGCGTCATGGCGTTCGCATAATAGACACGGACGGACAGCCGTCGAAATGAGAGAATACGGCCAACTGGCCGTACAACCGGCAACGCGGAGCATGCGCTTGAATGAGCGCGTGCTCCGCGTTGTTTGCGTAAGGGAATACCGAGGCACGAGTGCGCGAGAAGAAACGGAGTGAGAGCTGCGGCACGAGTCCGAGCAATAACAGAGTGAGCGCGGTGGCGCGGGTGCGAGCAATAACAGAGTGACTACAGTGGCACGAGTTCAAGTAATAACTGCGAAAACGCATTTATTTTACCTTGAATGGGCGCAAAACAGGGAATAACTGCTAAAAAGCAGTTAATGGCTAGTGGTGAGTACGTATGGCAGGGCGAACGAGAGTAATAACTGCAGAAACGCAGTTATTTTACCCTGGATGGGCATAAAAGAAGGGAATAACTGCTAAAAAGCAGTTATTTTCCGGTGGTGAGTTCATATGTGGGTACGAAAGAGAGCAATAACTGCGAAAACGCAGTTATTATGTTCTGAAGGATCGTGAAACCAAGAAATAAATGCCAAAAGGCAGTTATTGTACGTGATGAGTAGAGCAGCAGTGGCACAGGCGTGAGTATGCGGAGTAACTTTTGTAACCTGTTGCGATCACGGCTTTTCTTTATAGCTTGAACATGCGCTGAATACAGTGCATGTTCTTTTTTTTAGTTCAAACTTAAAAGCAGTACGCGACGGAAAAAGAGAGCACAGCGAAGGGTCATAGGGATTCTTGATAAACGATGGTGGTCGCTTTTAAAGTCAGATTCCTACCGCAACCCTCTATCAAACAAAGGAATCAGGCTTTAGTGGCAATCGGAAGAACCCTCTGCCCCGCAGCGTTCCCACTCACTTGGAATCAAGAGCTGATTTCGGTTTTGAGCCTTTTTTTGTTGTTTAAGTATGCGATGTATGCAAAAATTTTTCGCCATATTGGAGACACCCGCCTATTTTGTGCATAGGATGTATGGATCGATAGCGGGCATTAGCCTGTTGTACAAAGTACGTGATAGGAGGTTTTCGGCGAGTGAAGATTTACGTAGTCAAAAAAGGCGATACATTGTATTTCATCAGTCAGAAGCATCATGTATCGATTGAAGACATTTTGAAGCTGAATCCGGCCATTACTAATCCGGATGAAATCGACGTCGGAATGAAACTGAAAATTCCGTCCGCAGGCACGGGCACAGGCGCGGGGACGGGAGGTCACGAAATTATGCATCAGCATGTCGTCAAACAGGGCGATACGCTGTGGAAGCTGTCGAAAGCATGGGGAGTTCCGCTTGCTGACATGATAAAAGCGAACCCGCAGCTTAAAAATCCTAACGTTTTGCTGACCGGAGAAATCGTAAACATACCGAAGACGGGCCAAACTCAAGTCGAGCTGCCGGCAGCGACGGGGGAATCGTCCAGTCATCATCCGCTTCATCCTTCTTCTATTATGCATGGAGTGCAGAGCCTGGTCGGTAAAAAGAACACAGCTCCTATCGCTGAAAAGAAACCGACAGCTCCAATTGAAGAGAAGCAGCCAACAGCGCCGATCGCTGAGAAGAAGCCTACAGCTCCGATTGTGACGCCTGTCGCTCCAGCCAATATTCCTGCACCGCAGCCTGCGGCCGTCAAGCCGAGCAAAGCGCTTCCGGTCGAGAAAAAGGCGGCTGCGAAAAAAGGAAAGCATGAAGTGGAAGCTCAGCCGCTGTCCGACTTATTCAAACAGAAAAAGATACCGGCCACAGAAGCGTCTTCGCCCGCTAATCAACAGCCGATCTTCTCAGGCTATGGCTATCACCACGGCGCGAACATCGGCCCATCGAACATCGGCCCATCGAACATTGGTCCGTCGAACATCGGTCCGTCGAACATCGGTCCGTCGAACATCGGTCCGTCGAACATCGGTCCGTCGAACATCGGTCCGTCGAACATCGGTCCGTCGAACATCGGCCCATCGAACATTGGCCCATCGAACATCGGCCCATCGAACATCGGTCCGTCGAACATCGGCCCAGAAACGGGCGGCGGTTACGGTTACGGCTGGCCGAGCGCGGTATCGCCGGCAGAAACGGGCGGTCACGGCTACGGCTACGGCTGGCCGGGTGCGGTATCGCCAGCGGAAACGGGTGGTCATGGTTATGGTTACGGTTGGCCGGGCGCGGTATCGCCAGCGGAAACGGGCGGCTACGGCTACGGTTGGCCGGGCGCGGTATCGCCAGCGGAAACGGGCGGCTACGGCTACGGTTGGCCGGGTGCGGTATCGCCAGCGGAGACAGGCGGTCACGGCTACGGTTACGGCTGGCCGGGTGCGGTATCGCCAGCGGAGACAGGCGGTCACGGCTACGGTTACGGCTGGCCGGGTGCGGTATCGCCAGCGGAGACAGGCGGTCATGGCTACGGTTACGGCTGGCCGGGTGCGGTATCGCCGGCAGAAACGGGCGGCTACGGCTATGGTTACGGTTGGCCGGGTGCGGTATCGCCAGCGGAGACAGGCGGCTACGGCTATGGGTACGGTTGGGATCATACTGCCGTTTCGCCTGAATCGAACGTTGCACCGTCGAACATCGGCCCATCGAATGCGGCTCCTTCCAATGTAGCGCCGTCCAATATTGGTCCTTCCAACATCGCTCCATCGAACGTTGCTCCTTCCAACATCGGCCCGTCAAATATTGCGCCGTCCAATATTGGTCCTGAAGCAATTGGTTACGGCTATGGACCGGGAGTCGTTTCACCGGCTGGAGCGGGTCCACACGGCGGCTATGGTTACGGCTACCCAACTTGGGGAGGCTTCCCGCCGTTTCCTCCATTCCCGCCCATTCCTTCATGGCCCCAAACGGCAGGGGTAGCGGAAGAACCTTGCGGCTGCAAAGGCAAACGAGAGGATGAAGGGGGCAACGAGGGCGAGCAGCTGCATATCGAATCGGTGAAAGAAGAAAAAGCGCAGATTCAGAAAAAAACGCAAAAGAAAGCGGTCATTCGTACCGCTTCCACTCGCAGCAAGCCGAAAAAACGGCGCAGCGGCCCGTGGATTAATCGATAATATCACTTATGGATAAAAAGCGACCCGAGTTTGCTTTTAGGCGGACTCGGGTCGCTTTTTTGTTTATCTAGATCAATTGCTCAAACGAGGCCAAGACGATGCGTGCATATATATGGAAGGTTGGTGAAACAATAATGTCAAAATGAAGCAAAGGGGCTATGGTGATGGAATTCAGCCTATGGAAGCAAGTAAGGAAACGTCTTCGCCGCCGTCGCCGTTCATTATGGATATTGGGATCTTTTGTTTTGCTGCTGACTGCCGCGAATGCGACCGTTTGGACGCATGAGGTCTACGCGGCGTCGCCGGATGCGATCGAAACGCTGGAAAAGCTGGAGGAGCAGAAGGAGCCGCTTGTTGTTTGGCTTCGTCATGTGTATGTGTGTGGAGAGGAAACGCGTCCGCTCGGACTTTTGAATGCTGCCCGTATTAAGCAGATGCTGGCCGGGCAGCCTGAACTGAAGCCAGTCATGGGACAAGACGGTCGGAGTTTGACGCTTGAGAAACGAATCGAAGATTTGTCTGAAGAATGCCGGGCCAACGCCTACTTCGGAATGGATCGTGATGGCAATCTGTCGCTTTTCGAAGGCGAGCCCAAGGAAGAAAAGGTGATGCGGACCTTTTTTCAGCTCGATGTGAAATACATGGAAAGCAGCCTGTCGCAGGATAAGGTGGATCAGCTGACCGCAGGTATTAAAGTGAACGACATCGACGAATACAACAGCGTCCTTTCTACCTTCAGCGATTTTGCGCTGCAGGAAAACGAAAGAGCGATGAAGCCGGCCTATTGACGACCGGCTGCCGCGAAGCCGCGGGAGCGAACCAGGCGCCGCCTAAGAGAGCGAAAGCAATCTGCCGGCCCGGTTTGTCTCCTTGCGGCTTTTTTGGCATTCCCTGCGGCGATCCGAAACGCGTGTTCTCATACGGACCAACTTTTGCTATAATGGACGGAGCGATCTAATGTTAGGGCGGGAGCGCAGAAGGCCGTGCTTGCTGTCGAGGCTGAGAGGAATAGCTGGACGGACGCGGCGAACGTAAAGGAGTTGGATAGATTGCGCGTACTGGGCATCGACCCCGGCATTGCCATTGCAGGCTTTGGATTCATTGACAAGGAAGGGCATAAGCTGACCCCCGTTCAATACGGCTGCATCCAGACGGCCGCGCATACGCCGCCGCAGGAACGACTGCTGCAGGTATATGATTCGGCGGTCGCGTTGATTGATAAGTATAAGCCGGATGCCGTTGCAATCGAGAAGCTGTTTTTCAATCGCAACGTGACGACGGCCTTTGACGTCGGGCAGGCGCGCGGCGTCATTATTTTGGCCGCTGCTCAGCGAGGTCTCCCGGTTGCGGAGTATACGCCGCTGCAGGTGAAGCAGGCGGTGGTCGGCTACGGAAAAGCGGAGAAGCGTCAGGTGCAGGAAATGGTCCGAATGTTTCTTAAGCTTTCGCAAATACCGAAGCCGGATGATGTAGCCGACGCTCTCGCGGTGGCAATCTGCCATGCCCATTCGGCCGTTATGGCCCAGAAAATAAACGAGGTGCGTCGATGATCGATTTTTTGCGGGGTAAAGTAGCCCTATTGGAAACGGAATATATCGTGCTTGACGTTCGAGATGTCGGCTACCGCGTATTTACGCCTAATCCATACGCCTTTGCGGCCAAGGAGGATGCGATAACGGTATATATTCATCATCATGTACGCGAGGACGCTGAACTGTTGTACGGCTTCGAGTCGCGCGAGGAGCAGGCGCTGTTCCGCAAGCTGCTGGAAGTGTCCGGAATCGGACCAAGAGTCGCGCTTGGTATATTGGCCGGAGGACGGCCGGATGCTGTCATCGCAGCGATTCATCAAGAAAATATCGCATTTCTGACGAAATTGCCGGGGATCGGAAAAAAAACGGCGCAGCGCATGATCCTCGATTTGAAGGACAAGCTGTCAGGCAGTGTGTCCGACGCAGGTTTGCTGGCCGCTGCCGGTCTAGCGCCGTCAAGTTCGTCAACCGGATTATCGGGAACGGGAACGGCATGGGAGGAAGCGCGCGATGCGCTCGCGGCGCTTGGCTACACAGCGGCTGAGCTGGATCGGGCATGGATCAGCTTGCAGCCGACGGTTACCGAGGAGGAAACGGTCGATTCGCTGATGAAGCGAGCGCTGCAGCAGCTGTTCAAGGGTTGATTTAAAGGAGCTGAAGGCGGTTGGATGAGAGAATTATTTCCGCGAATTTAATGATGGACGAGCAGGCCATGGAGCTTAGCCTTCGTCCGCGCTATTTGGCTGAATATATCGGGCAATCGAAAGCGAAGGAAAATTTAAAAATATATATCGACGCGGCGAAGCTCCGCAAGGAAGCGTTGGATCATGTCTTGCTCTACGGTCCGCCAGGGCTGGGCAAGACGACGCTGTCCAACATTATAGCCAACGAATTGGGCGTCAATCTTCGAACGACGTCCGGTCCAGCGATCGAGCGGCCGGGCGATTTGGCGGCGCTGCTGACCAACTTGCAGGAAGGCGACGTGCTGTTCATCGACGAAATTCATCGCCTGCACCGGACGGTTGAAGAGGTGCTCTATCCGGCGATGGAGGACTACGCGCTTGATATTATGATCGGCAAAGGTCCGAGCGCTCGCTCGGTAAGGCTTGATCTGCCGCCATTTACGCTTATCGGGGCAACGACAAGAGCGGGCTTGCTGTCCGCGCCGCTTCGCGACCGATTTGGCGTAATTAGTCGCTTGGAGTTTTATACGGTGGACGAACTGGCGTATATCGTCACGCGGTCAGCCGAAATTTTCGATATTGCGATTATCGGCGAAGCTTCCCAGGAAATTGCAATGCGCTCACGGGGGACGCCGCGTATTGCGAACCGGCTGCTGAAACGAGTGCGCGATTACGCGCAGGTTCGCGGGGACGGCATCATTACGCATGAAATTGCGAACGCCGCGCTTGAATTGCAGCAGGTCGACCCTGTAGGTCTGGACAGCATCGATCATAAAATGCTGCTCGCGATGATGACTACTTTCTCCGGCAGGCCTGTCGGTCTCGATACGATCGCCGCGTCGATTGGCGAGGAATCCCAAACGATCGAAGACGTATACGAGCCGTATTTGATGCAGATCGGCTTCCTGCAACGGACACCGCGCGGACGGATAGCAACGGATCAAGCATACCGGCATTTGGGCTTGCCGCTGCCGGAACGATGAGCGGATCTAGCAAAGAAACGCTTTACGTCATTTATGACGGGCATTGCCGGCTTTGCATCGCTACCGTCACTAAGCTGCAAGCTTGGCCATCCAAAGCTGAACTCCTATTTTTGACGATCCAAGCGCTCGAGGAAAGCTCGGCGGCTTGGCCCCCAACCGGGAAGGCAATGCCGTCTTCCTCTGAATTGTATGAGCGGATTCACGTCTTAGACGCAGAGGGGCTTCTATTCGGAGGAGCGGACGGCGTCGTGCGAATTATGCGCACGCTTCCCGGCATGGGACCGATCGCTGCCTTGTATCGGGTGCCTGGAATGAACCGGCTGGCAGATCGGATGTATCGGTTCATCGCCGCTAGGCGATATGAATGGTTTGGCAGAACGGAGAGCGGCTGCGCCGCCAACGGCTGTTCACTGCCGAAGACAACTGGGGAAGGGGAACGATAACATGAAATTCCGTTCGCCATTATGGCGACTGACTGCATTGACGTTAATCGGTTTATTGACCGTCTCGACGCTCGCGGTTCAGCCTTCGCAAGGGGCCGTTCCAACGTGGGATACGATTCGTGTCGCGATCTTTTTGCAATTGCCGGGGAAATACACGGTAAATACACCGGCAGCTACGCTTTCATCCAGCGGCGGTTTGACTGTCGGCATGCGGGAGCCTTCCGGCACGAGCGAATGGCTGACGGCTGGCGGCGGCGCACAACTGCGTTTCGCAAAGGACGATTACAAAGTCAAAGTGGCGGAAACGGCTAGCTTCGATACCGCCCTGAACGTGTATAAACGTCTACAATCCGCTTCCGGCACCGGTTTTATTACATCGCTGACTAAAAACGGCAAGCGGGTATATCAGGTTACGGAGGGTACATACGCCAAAGCGTCGGATGCGTCCGCCGCTTTGAACAAATGGAACGGCGACGCGCAGCTTACAAAGCTGACAGGCGGTGCGGCCGGCGAATTGGTCGGTCCGCTTCATTTGGAAGCGGGAAGCTATGCGACGGCGTCGGCCGCACAGCAAGCGGCTAATCAAATTGGCGCAGAAGGCGTCGACGCTTTTGTCGCCGTCCGCAAACTGGCCAGCAGTAATGCTGCCGTATATTCGGTCATGGTCGGCGCAGCGGCGGATGCAGCCAGCCTGGAGTTAATCCGAGTACAGGCTGGCGCCTCCGGCGCCGGTCTGCGGCCAGCGGCAGACGGTTCATACTTGCTGCTGCGCAATGATCATACGCTGACAGGGAAAGCGGACAGCCCGCTGACGCTGTATGCCTTCCCGTCTAGCTCGAAGGTTTGGGTGCAGCCTAATGCTGCTGATCCAATCAAACTAACGGAAAGATTTAACCGAACGTATCGCGGACAGTTTGAAATGAGTGATTTCAACGGCAAGCTCGCCGTCGTTAACGAGTTGCCGTTCGAGCATTATTTATATTCGGTTGTAGGGGGCGAAATGAGCGCTTCTTGGCCGAACGAAGCGCTGAAATCGCAAGCGGTGGCAGCGCGGACATACGCGCTTTATCAAGGCTACGGCTTTCAAATTGCCAACGTAGTGGATAGTGTCAACAGTCAGGTGTACAGCGGAACAAGCACAGAGAAGCCATCTACGATCCAAGCGGTCAACGAGACTGCGGGAGAAGTGCTGCTTCACAAAGGCAAGCTGATCGAAGCGTTGTTCTCGTCCAGCGCAGGCGGAATGACGGCTGACGCGAAAGAGATCTGGGGCAACGCCGTTCCTTACTTGCAAGCGGTGAAAAGCCCAGAGGACAAAGCTTCCGAGAAGGGACTCTACCGCTGGTTCCGCGTTGCACTATCGAACGGCTCTAGCGGCTATATCCGGGAAGATCTGCTCAGCGATACGGGACGGACGAACCCCGCTGGTTTAAAGCTGATGCGGGTCACGACGGACGGGACAAAGGTGCGCAAGGAACCGGTTATTCAAGATTCTACGCCGCTTGTTGCAACGTTAAATACAGGCGCCGAAGTCGCCGTTCTGGAGATCGCTACTCAAAACAACCAAATGTCATGGGTAAAGGGACCAGTTACTTCGGACGAGCTTCTTGCTTCAATGAAAGGGCAGACGACGCAGGCGGTTCAAGGGCCGATTGTTTCGCTTGAAGTGAGTGCCACCGGGCCTTCCGGCCGGGTAACGGAAATGAAAGTGAACGGAAGCACGCTGCCGGTCAAGAGTCCGGTCAATCTGCGGCCGGCGCTTGGCGGCTTGCAGAGCACGCTGTTCCAGGTTGACGAGACGGCGAAGGTTTCGATCACCGGAGCGGGAGGCGCTTCCAGAACGAAGAAAGGCTCGGAAACGCTCTACGTGATCGGAGCGGACGGCTCGTCACGCCCGGCGGACAGTTCGATGTATGTGTTAAACGGTTCGGGCAAGGTGCGCCAAACAACCAAGGATCCTGCTTACCGCTTCATAGGGACCGGCAACGGGCATGGCGTCGGATTATCTCAATATGGCGCACTGGGGTTGGCGAACCAAGGGTATGACTATTCCTATATCTTGCAATACTACTATAAAGATGTAACCATCGCTAAGGAATGAATAACATTATGAATGTCGATTTATTCGATTTTGATTTGCCTGAGCGTTTGATCGCACAGACGCCGCTTGCGGAACGCTCGTCGTCTCGGCTACTCACGCTGAACCGCAGCACTGGAGCGATCGCTCATCGCAGCTTTACCGATATTGCCGACTATATGAAAGCCGGCGATGTCCTAGTCTTGAATGACACAAGAGTTATTCCTGCCAGATTAACCGGGATCAAGCCGGATACCGGTGGGCGGGTTGAGCTGCTGCTGCTGCGGCAGCTCGAGGATGACCGCTGGGAGACGCTGGCCAAGCCGGCCAAGCGTTTGAAAACGGGCTCCGAGCTTTGGTTCGGCGATGACGGGGAAGGCAAGCCGCTCCTGCGCGCAGTCGTGGAAGCGGAAGGCGAAATGGGAGCGCGCAAGGTGCGGTTTCATTACAATGGCATTTTTAACGAATTGCTGGACCGGTTAGGCGAAATGCCGCTTCCTCCGTACATTAAGGAGCGGTTAGAGGAGAAGGAACGGTATCAAACTGTATATGCAAAGCATGAAGGCTCGGCCGCTGCGCCGACCGCTGGCTTGCACTTTACGAAGCCGTTTCTGGCCCAGCTAGCGGACAAAGGCGTGCAGATCGCCTTTATCACGCTTCATGTCGGGCTTGGCACGTTTCGTCCGATGTCTTCGGATACGATCGAAGAGCATGAAATGCATTCGGAATATTATGAACTGAATGAAGAGAATGCACGTATAATTAACGAGGCGAAAGCGAGAGGCTCGAAAATAATAGCTGTCGGAACGACGTCCTCACGAACGTTGGAGACAGTTGCCGGCCGCTTTGAAGACAAGCCGATCGAGGCATGCAGCGGATGGACGAGCATATTTATTTATCCCGGATACGAGTTTAAGCTTGTAGACGCGCTGTTGACCAATTTTCATTTGCCGAAATCGACGCTTGTCATGCTGGTCAGTGCGCTGGCCGGCCGCGAAACAATTATGGCGGCTTACAAGGAAGCGGTCGACCTGGAGTATCGGTTTTTCAGCTTCGGCGACGCTATGTTTATCTATTAGAAACTTCATTGAGAACAGGAAGAGTGAACGGTGGCAGTAAAATACGAATTGATAAAAGTGTGTAAGCAATCGGGGGCGCGTCTCGGACGCGTTCATACCCCCCACGGCGTCATTGAAACGCCGGCGTTTATGCCGGTTGGCACGCAAGCGACCGTGAAGACGATGAGCCCGGAAGAGCTCAAAACGATGGATGCGCATATAATTTTAAGCAACACCTATCACCTCTTTCTTCGTCCGGGCCACGAGCTGGTGAAGAAAGCGGGAGGGCTGCACAAGTTCATGAATTGGGACCGCCCGATTCTGACCGACAGCGGCGGATTTCAGGTTTTCAGCCTAAGTGAAATGCGTAAAATTACGGAGGAAGGCGTTCATTTTCGTTCGCATTTGAACGGAGACAAGCTGTTTCTATCGCCGGAAGTGGCAATGGAAATCCAGAATGCGCTCGGCTCAGATATTATGATGGCGTTTGACGAATGCGCGCCTTATCCGGCTGAATACGATTATGTCAAGAAATCGCTTGAACGTACGACCAGATGGGCGGAGCGTTGCTTGAAGGCGCACGAGCGTACGCATGACCAAGCGCTGTTCGCAATCGTTCAGGGCGGAATGTACAACGATCTGCGCGTGCAGAGCGCTAAAGATTTGACTTCCATGGATTTCCCGGGGTATGCTATTGGTGGATTGAGCGTAGGCGAGCCTAAACATTTGATGTACGAAGCGCTCGATCATACGGTGCCATGGCTGCCGTCGGACAAGCCGCGTTACTTAATGGGAGTAGGGTCTCCCGACGCGCTGCTCGAAGGATCGATTCGAGGAGTCGATATGTTTGATTGCGTGCTGCCGACGCGAATCGCCCGCAACGGGACGACAATGACGAGTCAAGGGCGTCTGGTTATCCGCAATGCGAAGTTTGCGGAAGATTTCGGTCCGCTGGACCCGAATTGCTCCTGCTATACTTGCCAAAATTATTCGCGCGCTTATATACGTCATTTGCTGAAAGCCGACGAGACGTTCGGCATCCGGCTTACGACCTATCATAACTTGCACTTTTTACTGCAACTCATGCGGGACGTGCGACAGGCGATTATGGATGATCGTCTGCTTGATTTCAGAGATTCGTTCTTCGAGTCGTACGGTCTGTATGAAAACGATAAAGGATTTTAGAAAGGGGGGAAAACGATGTCATTGTTACTGGCTGAAGGCGCAGCACCGACCCAAAATATTTGGGGCATGATCTGGCCTTTCATTTTAATGTTTGCCGTCTTCTATTTCTTGCTTATCCGTCCGCAGCAAAAGAAGCAAAAGCAACGCACTTCATTGCTGAGCCAACTGAAAAAAGGCGACAAAATTTCGACAATCGGCGGTCTGCACGGCACAATTGTGGAGCTGACTGACGATACAGTCGTTCTTCGCGTCAACGACACGACGAAGATGACTTTCGAGCGCAGCGCGATCAATGCGGTTATTAATAGCGCGCCAACTACCGAAACGGAATAATGAAAAGGCAGCAATTCTGCCGCCGAAAGCCTGTAACCTGATGTTAATCAGATTACAGGCTTTCTCTTTTTGTTGGGCAATCTCAATTACTTCTTCAAATTGACGCCAATCATGCCGCCGACGGCGCCAGCAAACAAAGCGACGGTAAGCAGCGTAAGGCTGCGCAGCGATAAACCGGCGTCCGCAGCAAGAAAGCCGATAATCAGAATAATTAAGCTGTACACAAATCCGAGCAATCCTCCAAAGTACCAGCCTTTGCGGCCAGATCGCTTGCCGGAGACGATGCCGCCGGCTAGTGCAGACAATCCATGAACGCCCATCGAATAGGCGGGCAGATTGTTTTCCCTCATATTTCCTAAATGGAGCAATAGCGAAAGCAACAGCGCCCCCGCTGCCAGCCAGAGAATGGCAAACAAGATGCCTGCCAGCACAGGAGAGCCGATAAGCGGCGATTTGGGTACAGGCTTGACCGTATTCACAAATTTTCCCCCTCCCTATACAAGGTTCCAATTGTAGCTCTATTAATCCATATGGCCAAGCCGCATCGAATAGTACAAGGAGTTGGCTTGTAAGGCTTTCTTTTTCGAAAGACGATCCGTTTCGGTTTTCGCTGGAAGCTGCCATAAATTCGTAAGCCGGCTAGTCGTATGATGCGGCGATGAGGAGGTGAGAATAGCTGTACAGGCAGCCGCAGACGGCCGAACCGCTGCGGGCATGGGCATAACGAGGAGGGATTTTCATTGGATTTTTGGGGCCTGCTGGTCCGAACCGTGATGATTTACTTCGTCGTATTTTTGATCATGCGATTTATGGGGAAGAGGGAAATCGGCAAGCTGTCCGTTTTTGATTTTGTTATCTCGATTATGATCGCCGAAATGGCGGTTCTTGTTATCGAAGATATGGATCGTTCCTTTTGGGAAGGAGTCGTCCCGATGGCAGTTTTGCTGGTCATACAGCTAATCACGGCGTTTATCAGCTTGAAAAGCCGCAACATGAGATTGCTCTTGGATGGAAAGCCTAGCGTTATCGTTGCAAACGGCAAGCTAAATCGCGACGTTATGAAGAAACAGCGTTATAACTTGGACGATCTAATGCTGCAGCTCAGAGAAAATCGGGTGAGCCGGTTAGCCGATGTGGAATTTGCCATTTTGGAAACGTCCGGCAAGCTGTCGGTGATCACGAAGGAAGATGATCTCGATTCGTTGGAATCGGACGAAGAGGGAAATACGGATAAGAGAAAGCCGATCGATATCGGGGGAGAAGCAGAACGAGTAAAACCGGTTGTGTTCCAGAAAGAAAAATCGGTGATACCGCCTAAATACCGGTTTGAAATATTGCCGATTCCGCTAATAATGGACGGCAAGGTACAGGACCGGAATTTAGAGAAGCTGGAGAAGACGCGATTCTGGCTTAAAAATGTGCTTCAGGAGCAGGGCGTTACTGATTTTAAGGATGTTTTTCTATGTACGATCGACCATAAAGGCAAGCTGTTTATCGATTCCGATCGAAAGCCGCGTTCGTGAAGAGGGGCAATCACCCTCTTTCGCGAGACGCGGCTTTTTTTAGCGTGCTTTTTTATTTTGATATCTGTTTCCGGCTCACTGCAAGTCATTTGAACCATTGGCCAAAGAGCGGGATTCTGGCGATGTCGTACCGGTCGATAATACGCATCCACACCATCAGCAGCAAATAAACGGCGACGCCGGCAGCACAAGCGGCCAACAAATCGATCCACTCGGTGCCAAGCGGCCCGCGATTAAGAATCCATTTCGCAGCGGCTCCCATGATGACCATAGCCGCCCCGACTTTCAGGAAGTCCAGCATATTCATTTTAAAGCCGATGAACCGAAGTACGCTGATGCCGTGCAGTACCGTTACGAGCACGATATTGACGTTGATAGCGATGAGCGCTCCGTAGATGCCCAGTTCCGGCTTTGACGCGAGCTGCACGATTAATACCAGCTTGACGGCCGCACCGATGAAAGTATTCATTAGAGCCGTACCAGGCTTGTCTAACGCTTGAAGAGCAGCCTGCAATGGAGCTTGCAAATAGATGAATAGTCCGACCGGGGCGATCAGCGCAAGCATGGGGGCGATATCCGCGTGGTTGTAAAGGATGCGGCATATCGGCTCGGCAAAAAGGCCCATAACGACAACAAACGGCGCCCCCGCGACAAGCGAAAGCCTCATCGATTGATGCATGCGTTTATGAATGATCGCTTTCTCGCCTCTTGCCGCCGCTTCGGACAGCGAGGGCACAAGCGAGGCAGCGAGAGAGGACGTCAAGGCGGTCGGCAGGAGCAGCAGCGGAATAATCATCCCTTGAAGCGCCCCGTACTGCGCGGTAGCAGCTCCCGTTGCAATGCCGGCGGCAGCCAGGCTCCGGGCGGTAAAAATCGATTCCAGCAAGTAGGACAGAGAGCCGACCATGCGGCTGGCCGTCACTGGCACTGACAGGGTGAGCAAGCGGCGCAGTACCGGTGTTCGAGGCTTGGAGGCAGTGGAGCTGTTTTTAGAGAGGTCCTCGCTCAGCATGTCCGCCGGAACGGTTGGCTGTCCTTTGCGGCTTCGGTCGCGCGCATACTTCCACAGCATGACCGCAAGGCCTCCGACTTCCCCAACCACAACGCCCAGCATTGCTCCAGCGGCGGCCCATTCTAGTCCTTTTGGCAGCAGCAAATAGGCGAAGACGAGCGTGCACAGAATGCGGATGACCGTTTCAGTTATTTGCGAGACGGCAGATGGAATCATATTTTGCTTGCCTTGAAAATAACCGCGGTAGACGGAAGAAACACCGATGATGAGCAGAAGAGGCGTCATCGCCAAAAAGGTGCGGTATACCCTTGCGTCGGGCAGCACGTGGGAAGTAATCCAGGGAGCAAACAGCAGCAACGCCGCTGTCATCAGCAAGGAGAGAATAATGGTAAGTCCCATGGCGCTGCGAAAAATCTGTTTGACCCGCCCGTGGTCGCCTTTCGATTCCGCTTCGGCGATCCACTTGGCTACGGCAAGCGGAATGCCTCCTGTTATGACGGTCAGCATGACGGTCAAAAACGGATAACTGAGCTGGTACAGTCCGACGCCTTCGGCACCGATAATGCGCGGCAGGGCAATACGCGGAACGAAGCCGAGCAGCCGGTTAATGACGCCGGCCGCAAGCAGGATCATGGCGCCTTTGATAAAGGTTTGCTTGGTCATTTTCGAGGCCCCTCATCTCTTCCATCTTGAACTGGAAAGGTCCGGCTTCGCCGATGGTCGGTGGAGACAGGCCTTTTGTAAAACTTTATGCGCGGCATGTCCGATTCATGATTTTATCCAATTTTATCATTTGACCTGCGGCTTGAAGGAATTGTCGAACGGGCAGCGAATACTTTGTACAGGAACGAATTATCAACCGGGAGGACGCAGGTAATGGGAGATGAAGAACTAAATGGCGTCATCGAGCAGTTATGCCAAAGCAAAGCGGAGGAATTTCATCTCATCGGGTACGAGCATGTAACGGGACAGGAAATATGGGAATGCGTGAACGACGGATACCGCAAAACCGGACAGCCGGGGCTTCATCAAATCGTGAATGATATTTTATCGTTGAAAATAACGAAATTTATGAATTTCATGACGTTGAACGCTTATCGGGGAACCCATTTCTAAGAGAGGGTTTCTTTTTTTTGACTCGTATTTTCTACACAAGTATAATAGGAATATTGAGAACATAAGGGGGACTATGGACGTATGAACGCGAAAAGAATTATAGCCTTCCTGGCAATCGTCGTCATTATGTTTGGCGTCATCGCTTGGAGCAGTCCTGATTTAGTCAAAGGCATGCGGCTTGGGCTGGACTTGAAAGGCGGATTCGAAGTTTTGTACGAGGCGACTCCGCTTGAGGGCGGGGACAAGGTAACGCCGGAATCGCTTAAGAAAACAGCGAAAAGCTTGCAGGAACGGGCGGACAAGCTCGGGATCGCCGAGCCGGACATTAAGACGGAGGGCACGAACCGGATCCGCGTACAGCTGGCTGGCGTAACGAACGAAGAAGAAGTTCGGACAATTATGAGCAAGCCGGTCAACCTTACTTTCCGTGCGCCGGACGGTACGATTAAGCTGAACGGCAACGATTTTGTACAAAACGGCGCGAAGGTCGAATACGACTCGATGGGCCGTCCGATGATTACGATTAAGCTGAAGGACGCTTCCAAGTTCGAGAAAGTGACGACGGAGCTGACGGGCAAATCGCTCGGCATTTATTTGGATGAAGAAATGCTGTCCAATCCTGGCGTCGACTATCCGATTAGCGGCGGCAGCGCGCAAATTTCGGGCTCTTTTACATTGGAAGAAGCTAACAATTTGAAGGATACGATCAACTTGGGCGCATTGCCGCTTAAATTGACGGAAAAATATACGCAAAGCGTAGGCGCAACGCTCGGCAAGCAGTCGCTTCAGGACACGGTAGGGGCAGGCCTGATCGGTACGGCAATCGTTCTCTTGCTGATGATTGTCTTGTTCCGGATTCCAGGCGTGATCGCTGCAATTACAGTTATTACGTACACTTGGCTGCTCGTGCTCGTGTTTGAGCTAATGAACGCGACCTTGACGCTGCCGGGCATTGCCGCCTTTGTGCTCGGGATCGGGATGGCGGTCGACGCCAACATCATTATGGCGGAAAGGATCAAGGAAGAGATTCGCAGCGGCAAGAGCTTGCTGTCCTCCTTGAAGGCAGGCTCGAAAAACTCCTTCCGTACCATTATGGACGCCAACATTACGAACATTATCGCAAGCGTTGTGCTTTACTACGTCGGCAATGGCGCGATTCGCGGCTTTGCTTTGACGATGATCTTCAGCATTTTGGTAAGTATTTTGACGAACATTTTCTTGTCTCGATTCCTGATCAACCTGCTTGTACGCAGCAATGTATTTACTAAACCTGGCTATTTCGGCGTGAAGGAGGCGGAGATCCGTGAACTTTAATACAAAAGTGCATTTTGATTTCATGAAGCACCGCAAAACGTTTTTCATCGCTTCCGCGGTACTCGTGGTCATCGGCATTCTCTCGCTGCTTTTATTCAGCATGAATTTCGGCGTCGATTTCAAAGCCGGCACAACGATGGATATATCGGTCGGCAAAAGCGTATCGCAGCAGGAAGCGAAGGAAGTGCTTGCTGGGGCCGGCTTTGAAGATGTGACCCCTGTCATCGGCGGATCGGATAGCAGTCGCGTATCGGTCCGATTCGACGAGGTGCTGGAACAATCGGAAACGAAGAAAATCGAAGGCGCTTTTAGCGAGAAGTTCGGCGATCATGTATCGACCGAGGTCTACGTCGTATCGCCGGATATGGCCAAGGATTTGGGCAAAAAAGCAATCGTCGGCATCGTTATCGCAAGTTTGGCGATTATGCTGTACGTCATGATCCGATTTGAATGGCGCTTCGCAGTAGCCGCCAATATCGCCATTTTATATGACGCATTCGTCGTAATCGCGGTGTTCTCGATTTTCCGTTTGGAAGTCGATTTGCCGTTTATCGCAGCCGTATTGACGACGATCGGTTATTCGATCAACGATAAAATCGTTATTTTTGACCGGATTCGTGAAAATCTTCGTTTCGGCAAATTCAAGAACGGAGAACAACTGGCGGAAATGGTCAACCAAAGCTTGTGGCAAACGATGGCAAGGAATATTTATACCGTATTGACCGTATTGATTATTGCAGCCTGCCTGTTCGCATTCGGCAGCGAATCGATCAAACTGTTCGCACTTGCGAAAATGATCGGTCTCGTAAGCGGCGCGTACTCGTCGATTTGTATCGCGGCGCCGTTGTGGCTCGTATTTAAATCGAAACAAAAACCGAAGGCGAAGCAGCCGGCCAAAACAGCTGTGTAACTCGCAGGAACGTCCATACTATTACATGACGAGCTGGAGGCATTATGTTAACCAAACAACGAAATGCTGGAGCAGAGTCGGCCGTTCGGACGGATTTGTGGGGAAATGCGGCACTTGCGTTGTTTAAAGGCATAGTAGCCGTTTTATCGGGCAGCAAGTCTTTGCTGGCCGATGCCATCCGAACGGCCGCCGTATCGGCGGAAACGTACGCCGGACGATACGGCGCGCGCCATAATCGCAAACAGCCGAAAGAGGGGCGTTCCAGGATCGGCAAGACCGTCAGCGTTTTGCTGCCGGTCCTGTTTTTAATTGCCGGTCTAGAAATCGGAATCGCTGCCGTCAGAGACATGACCGAAGCGGCGGAAGCGTCGCTTAAGGTTCCTCATTGGAGCTCGCTCGCAGCAATTGTCGCAGCCATTCTCGTGCAGCAATTTTTACTGCCGCCAAAGGAGCGGGGACTCGGGTTGTTCGTTTCCTTGGCAGCTTTAATCGGAACGGGCGGGGCGCTGGTCGGTAAGCAGCTTGAACTGCCCGCCCTGTATTATTTGGATCCAGCCTGCGCAATCGTCATTGCGGTTGTCGTTCTGCTGGACGGTTATCGCATGTTTGCGGCTTTCATGCGCAAGGAGCAGCGGTTCGCAGCCGACCAGTATGAGGATGCTGACGATTTGATGCAGCTCATTCAGCGCGTAGAAGGGGTTATTACTGTTGAATCGCTGCGCGCCAGGGAACAAGGGCATTATGTAGCGGCCGATGTCGTTATCAGCGTCAACCCGCGCATTTCGGTACTGGAAGGCCATCATATCGCAAAGCGTGTCAAACAGCTGCTGATGATGCGTTTCAGCCATGTGACGGAAGTGCAAATTCATGTCGAACCGTATGATCCGGGCTATCCGTATAAGTCCAACCATGATCCGAATCAGGAGCATGCGCCGACTTTACTGCAATAACGGCAAGTAGAAGGAAGGGGTTGAACTCGGCGTGATACAAGCAAAGACACGCTGGACTTTGGCGCCTTGGAATTCGGAATATGAAAGGCAGGCGCAGCAGCTGTCCGATTCGCTGCGCGTTTCGCCGTTAGTGGCGAAGCTGCTCGTGCAGCGGGGTTACGGCGATCAAGCAGCCGCGGAGCGGTTTTTGCGCGGCGGAGAAGACTTGCTACATGATCCTTTTTTGCTCAAGGACATGGAGGCGGCAGTCGCCCGTATTCGCGCCGCAGCGGATAAACAAGAGAAAATCAGAATATATGGCGATTACGACGCCGATGGCGTGTCCAGCACATCGCTGCTCGTACATGTTTTTCGCGAACTTGGCTATCATTTCGATTATTATATTCCGCATCGCGTGCAAGAAGGGTATGGTCTGAATCGCGGGGCGATTGAACTCGCAGCCTCCGAAGGCGTGTCGCTGCTGGTCACGGTTGATACCGGCATTAGCGCTTACGAAGAAATTGAGTATGCGAAGGGACTTGGCATCGATGTCGTCGTAACCGACCATCACGAGCCGCCAAGCCTCATCCCTGCAGCCGTTGCGGTCGTTAATCCGAAGCGTGCCGATTGCCCGTACCCGTTCAAAGGGTTAGCGGGCGTCGGTGTCGCTTTTAAGCTGGCGCATGCGCTGATGGGGCGGGCTCCGATGGAATGGGCGGATATTGTCTGCCTCGGCACGATCGCCGACATTATGCCTTTGACGGGCGAGAACCGGATGCTGGTGCGAAGCGGTCTTCAGCGTCTGCGCAACACAGGCAATATCGGCTTCCGCGCTTTGGCGGAAGCCGCTGGCTTCGAGCTGGGACAAACAACATCGCAGACGGTCGGCTTTAGTATGGCTCCGCGCATTAACGCGGCCGGCCGGCTGGATCATGCGAAGCGCGCCGTTGAACTGCTTACGAGCGTCGATTACGACGATGCGATATTGGCAGCTTCCTCGCTGGATGCATTAAACAAAGAGCGTCAACGGATTGTCGACGCGGTCGTCAAAGAAGCGGCGCAGCAATGGGCGGAGAAATGCGAGGCTGCCGAAGCGGCGGGAGAAGAAGCTCCCGCCGTTATCGTGCTTGCCGGGGAAGGCTGGAATGTCGGCGTTATCGGTATTGTCGCCTCCAAGCTGTTGGATCGCCATTACAAGCCGGTTGTCATCCTTGGCATCGACTCGGAAAGCGGCATGTGCAAAGGCTCCGCTCGTTCGATCGACGGCTTCGATCTGCATGAGGCGCTGACCGAATGCGCTGAGCTGCTGGACCACTACGGCGGCCATCAGGCGGCGGCGGGCATGAGCCTGCACCGCGATCGGCTGTCCGAGCTCGAGAGACGCCTTGGCGAGCTGGCGCTTGCCAAGATGAGCGAGCAAGAGTGGATACCGAAGACGCCGATTGATCTCGTCTGTCGCGTTGGCGAAGCCAATACGGATACGATTGCGGAGCTGGCCAAGCTGGAGCCTTTCGGAGCGGGGAATCCTTCGCCCCGTCTGCTGCTGCAAGGCGGAGCGCTTGGCGATTACAGGACGATGGGCAAGGAATCCAAGCATCTGAAGCTGCTGATGCGAGAAGGCCGGGCGGCGATCGATGCCGTCGGTTTCGGTATGGGTGAGCTTGCAGTAAGTTTGGAAGCGGGCATGCCGCTCGATCTTGTCGGCGAATTGTCTATTAACGAATGGAACGGGCAGCGTAAGCCGCAGCTGCAGATTCAAGATCTGCACCCGGCTAGCGCTTCCGGCCATTTTCCGGGCCGCGAGCAATTTGGTGCGGTATACATACAGCTGCGCAAGCTGAAGCGTGCTCCGCTTGCCGGACTGACAAGTATGCTCGCCGAAAGCTGCGGACATCCCGAATCGGTCATTGCGATGATGATGAACGTGTTCATGGATTTGGGCTTTATGACGGAAAAAGACGGCGAGGCGATTGTCGCCGAAGCGCCGGAGAAGAAGGATTTGAGCACTTCATCCTACTATCGGGAAGCGAAGCGGCAAGCCGAACGGCTGAATGCGCCGCATGTCTACTACGAAGAGATGGCATAATGATACGTGTATGAATAGAAAGGATAGATATTTCATGAGCAATATAAACTTTAAAGATCATATTCGAGTCATTCTCGATTATCCGCAGCCGGGTATCCGGTTCAAAGATATTACGACGCTGCTGAACAACGGCGAAGTGTATCGGGCGGCGATTGAGGAAATGCGCAAGCTCGTGCAGCATCTCGAAATCGATGTCATTGCTGGTCCGGAAGCGCGCGGCTTTGTCATCGGCGCTCCGCTTGCTTTGGCGCTCGGAGTCGGCTTCGTACCAATCCGCAAGCCTGGCAAGCTGCCTGGCGAAACCATTGAGGCAGGCTATGATCTGGAGTACGGCAAAGACAGTCTGGCGATGCACAAAGACGCGATCAAGCCCGGGCAGCGCGTATTGATCGCCGACGACCTGCTCGCGACAGGAGGAACGATCGCGACGTCGATCAACCTCGTGAAGCAGCTCGGCGGCCAAGTCATCGGTGCGGCGTTTCTGATCGAGTTGGGCTATCTGACAGGCCGTGAGAAGCTCGAAGGCATTGAAGTCGTATCGTTGATGAAATACGAATAATTGGCCAATATGGCGGCGCAAGCAATTCAGGCTTGCGCCGCTTTTTTTATGCCCGCCGATTGCTGTGCGCATGGGGAATAACGGCCAAAATGGCCGTTGCGCAGAAAGGAAGCGGGTGTAAGGCGGGGATGAAGCGGGTTAAGTAGAAATAGCGGCCAAAATGGCCGATTCGAGACGGGTCCTCATCCCATTATGTAAACAACATGTAATGTTTACGCCAAATCTTCGAACATTCATGTTAGCTGATAGCGGATACATTTTATGTCGTTAAAAATGGAAACGGATACATATTGAAACAATTGATAGGAAATTGATTGAAATGCTCATGAATGTGATGTTAAATAACATTTTGATTGAAAAGTATCATTTTTCGTTGCTTAGGCAAATAGAAAGCGTGCCCGCCCCCTTATACAATACAGGTAAGGAGGGAATGGAATGGCAGATACCGCAACCACAACCGCATCGAATAGTCAGCCTGTACCTGCTCGTAAAAACGGGTTCAAAAAGTTTCTTAGGCAATGGGATCTGCAGCTAATGGTCATCCCGGCTATGCTGCTCGTTATTTTATTTAGCTACATTCCAATGTACGGCGTATTGATGGCCTTTCAGGATTACAACATTTTCAAAGGTTTTTGGGACAGCCCTTGGGCCGGCTTCAAGCATTTCGAAATGTTTTTTAACGCTCCTGAGTTTTACAAGGTGATGCGAAATACGATCGTCATCAGTTTGCTCAAATTTTTTATCGGGTTTCCGGCGCCGATCATTCTGGCGCTGATGCTGAATGAAGTGAGAAACATGGCTTTCAAGCGCGTCGTGCAGACGGTCAGCTATTTGCCCCACTTTTTATCCTGGGTTATCGTGTCGGGGTTTGCGATTTCAATTCTTTCGACGGAGAACGGTTCGCTGAACATTCTTCTTCAGTCAGTTAACCTCATCGACGAACCGATCAGCTTCCTCGCCATTCCGGAATATTTTTGGACCATTATTGTAACGACCGGGGTTTGGAAGGAAATCGGCTTCGGTTCCATCGTCTATCTGGCAGCTATCGCTGGCGTTGACCCAAGCATGTATGAGGCCGCTTCAATCGACGGAGCTAGCCGGTTTAAGCAAATTTTTATGATTACAATTCCAACGATAATGCCGGTGGTCGTTATATTTATGATTCTAAGTATCGGCAACCTGCTGAGCGCAGGCTTTGAGGATTTGCTCCTGCTCGGCGTCAACCCGGTGCTGAAGGATGTTTCCGATGTGCTTGACACTTATGTCTACCGAACAGGCATAAGCGGCCAACGCTTCTCCTACGCGACGGCGGTCGGTTTGTTTAAAGCGATCATTAGCGTCGGCTTGCTGACATTCGCGAATTTACTCGCCAGAAGAACGGGTAACAGCTTATGGTAGAAATCGATTGCAGCAGCGAGAGAGCGGCGAAGGAGGCATGGCAGCGGTGAAAATCAAAGCAACGCTCGGCGATAGAACGTTAACTATATTCGTATACGTCGCCCTAGCAATTATCGCATTTACGACGTTTTACCCGTTCTGGAACGCGGCTGTCATCTCTGTGAACAAGGGGATGGACACAGCGCTGGGAGGCATTACCTTCTGGCCGAGGGCGTTTACGCTTGAAAACTACGAGGTTGTCTTTCAGGACTCAAGAATATTGCACGCCTTTTATATATCTGTGATGAGGACGGTTATCGGCACGATAGCGGCCATCATCTGCACCGCGATTTTTGCTTACGGCATGACCAAGCGGGAGCTGATGGGACGGAAGTATTATATGATCGCATGCGTTATTACGATGTACTTTAGCGGCGGTCTAATCCCGACCTTTCTGGTCATTCGCTCGCTCGGGCTGATGGACTCCTTTCTCGTGTTTGTCGTGCCAGGCTTGATCAGCGTGTGGAACATGATTATTTTCCGGACCTTTTTCATGGGGCTTCCGATCGGTTTGGAGGAATCGGCGAAGATTGACGGCTGCGGTTATTGGTCCACCTTTTTCCGCATCGTACTGCCGCTTTCCGGACCCGTTATCGCTACGCTGGCGCTGTTTACGGCGGTCGGTCATTGGAACGACTGGTTTTATCCGAGCATTTACATTACAGACGAGAAGCTTATTCCGATTCAGACGATGCTTCAGCAAATATTGAATTCCAACATTATGACAGAGCAAATGTCGCAGCTCGATTCAGCTTCGCAAAGCCGTCTGTCGGCGATGAAGAGCATTACGAGCAAATCGCTTTCGATGGCTACGATGATGGTGGCGACGATCCCGATTGTGCTGGTATACCCTTTCGTACAAAAGTATTTTGTTAAAGGCGTGTTGGTTGGTTCCTTGAAGGAGTAGCGGTTCGTCTTCAACGCCGGGCGGCTGGAACCTCTTAACAGAGGAGTTTGCTGCCGGGCGCTGAACATAAATAAGTGAAGGAAGAGAGGGGTTTACAAGATGAACAGATGGAAAAGGTCATGGTTTCTAGCTTTGTCGTTAGTAATGGTCGGAACGCTTGCTCTCGCCGGGTGCAGCAGCAATAAAGGCACCAATTCCCCGACGAATGCGCCAAATGCCGAAACGGCAGCGCCAACCGATAAGGCAGCGGAGGAAAAGCCGGCCGCATTCGAGCTAGGCAGCGAGCAGCTTAGCTTCACTTTCTACGGACACTATGACTGGTATACGATGCCTCCTTGGGGCGGAGACGAATCGACGAAATGGATTAAGGAGAACAAAAAGGTCGACATTACCGCCGTTCAATCGGGCGGCAACGCGGCGCAAAAGCTGAACACGATGATTGCGGGCAAAAATTTGCCGGACGTCATCTGGCTCGACCGCGGCGCGGACGTAGAGCGTTTGCGCGCAGCCGACATGCTCGTTCCGTTTGACGACTATTTGGATAAATACCCGAACTTCAAAAAGTGGGTCGGCGAGGAAGCGATCAACATGCTTCGTTCGAGCGACGGCAAAATTTATCAATTCCCGAACTGGTATACCTCTCAGCCGATCGGAAACTCCGGTTATCTTGTAAACAAGAAGATTTACGAATCTCTCGGATCGCCGGAAATCAAAACGACGGATGATTTCTATAATTTCCTGAAGCAAGTGAAAGAGAAGTATCCGAAAGTAACGCCGTTCAATCCCGATTTGGCCGTCGACGGCCAAGGACTGGACGTCTTGTACGGCGGCTTTGCGGACGGATCTACTCCGGCTTACATCGCCAACCGTGCAGTGCCGCAAGGCGACAAGCTGACCTCGATTTTCACTGATCCCGTATTCCGCGAGGCGTCGCAGTACGCTAGCAAGCTGTTCCGAGAGAAGCTGATTTCGCAGGATGCTTTTACGCAAACGAAGGATCAAGTCAAAGAAGCGGCTTATAACGGCACCGCAGCCGTATTTGCCGGAGCCAGCCCGACAGAATACGGCGCAGTTGGAGACTCGGAGCTCAAGAAGAAGGACCCGAATGACGGCTATATTATGATCTGGCCATTCGGCAAACCGGGCGTCGATACGAGCAAAATTTTGACCGGTACGTATACGCAGCTCGGCTGGAACGTCAGCGTCATTACGAAAGCGGCGAAAGATCCGGAGAAAATTTTCGCTTTCCTCGATTACTTGACTGGTCCGGAAGGCACGCGGACGCTGTTCTGGGGTCCAGAAGGCATTTACTGGCAAGGTCAAGACGAAGACGGCTCGCCGAAATTTACGGAAGCGTACGATACGGACGTTGAAGGCCGTACGAAAATGATGGATGCAACGGTTAACTTCCAATGGAACGGCAACAGCGTATTTATCGATACGTCGAAAATGAAGCATGAGCTGACGCTTCCGGTTGAGAAGCAATCATGGGAAGCGCGTTGGCAAAACTCGATTACATGGAAAACGCAGCATAACGCGACGGAGTTCATTAACATGGCTCCAGCGCCGGACACCGAAGAAGGCATCATCTCGACAAGCGTAGAAGAAATTTTCGACGAAGCGCGTGCAAAAGCGATCTACGCGAAGAGCGACGAAGAAGTACTGGCAGTGCTCGACAAAGCGGAGAAGGACGCGATGGCTGTCGGTTATCAGAAGCTGCTTGACTACAAGACAGCCAAGTGGCAGGAAAACCTGAAAAGCATTAAAGGCAACTAACATCCCGTCTGAAATCGGGTTATAATGAGGTTGAATTGGCCGCCGTCCTATTCAGGACGGCGTTTGCCTATTTGACGCTGACGCCTTACATTCACGAAGAGGGGATGATCTGCGATGTACAAGGTGCTTCTTGCCGACGATGAAGTTCTCGATCTGGAAGGCATGAGAAGATTTATACCGTGGACGGATCTCGGCCTCGAGGTTGTCGCTGCATGCAACAACGGATTTGACGCATTGGACGTTCTGCTTGAACAGTCGGTTGATATTTTGGTTTCCGACGTGCACATGCCGAGCATGACGGGTTTGGAGCTGGCTCGAAGGGCGCTGGAGTCGGGGCGCTGTCACGATTTGCGGATTATTTTTGTAAGCGGCTATCAGGATTTTAATTATGTGAAACAAGCGCTTTCGCTTAAAGCGTACAGCTATGTGCTGAAGCCGATGGACGATCAAGAGCTTATAAAAGCGCTGGAAGCGGTCGCCAAGGAGCTTGACAAGGAAAGAACGCTTCGGAAAGAGCGCGAAGCGATGCAGGAATCGTATCGGATGGCAATGCAGCAGTCGGTCGAGCCGACGTCGCAGACGGATCAACGATTCGAATCAAAAAAGAATACAAAGCTCATTCAAGAGCTGATTCAATATATGAAGCAGCATTTGCACGAAAACTTGACGTTAAAGGAAACGGCCGACTACTTCGCGTTCTCTCCCAACTATTTGGGGCTGCTGTTCAAGGAAGAGACGGGCAGCACCTTTAGCGAATATGTCATTTCACTGCGAATGGAGCTTGCAGGACAGCTGCTTAAAGATCCAAAAGTGAAAATTTACGAGGTGGCGGGCCGTGTCGGCTATCGTTACATGCCTTATTTTAGCAGGCAGTTCAAAGAAACGTTCGGCATGACGCCGATCGAGTTCAGGAGAAAGATTTGACGATGGCGCACTTGTCCAAAGAGAAGCCCCGTAAATTCATTCCATTCGGGCTCAAGCTGCTTATTTCATACGTTTTACTTATTGTCATTCCGATTTTTATTTTCGGTTACATAGCTAATATGATTATGGTCGATTCGATCAAGTCGCAAGCCCGGCATACGATTCAAGGAACGCTGCAGCAAATTCAGGATAACGTGCTCTATAAAGCCGACGATACGCAGCGGTTGTCGGACTTCCTCTACTTCGACGCCAAGCTGGCTAAGACGCTGATGCATTATGAGGAAGGCTGGGTCAGCTACGAAGCGACGACCAAGCAGCTGCTTCCTACGTTCTGGCAAACGGTCGAATCGACGAACCGGAATGTGTGGCTAACCGCTTATTTGAAAAACGAGACGCTTCCCGAAGTGTATTACGACAGCAACGGGATCGATCCGCTGCAAATTAAAGGCCGCTTTTACGAGATGCGCCACTTGCAACGAATCGCCGAAAAGGATTGGTATACCGGTCATCCGAACGAGGTGTACGGTAAAACCTTGGTATGGCAGCAGATTGAGGACGATGTCACATACGGCCGCATCTCCCTGCTGCGAAGGCTTGTAGATACGAGAGACCCGACCGATTTGAAGGAAATTGGCTTTATGCGGATCAGCGTCTATATGAACGATATTTTCCAGAGCGTTGACTACCGTAAGATCGGCAGCGAAGGAACTTTGTTTATCACCGACCAGAACGGACAACTGCTGTACGGCTCCAGCGAGGAGTCGCAGAGCGCCGAGATGCTGCTGTGGCAAGCCGCCCGCGACGGTCATCTCGTAATTGAGCAGCCGCTCCCCGATCTCAATTGGACGCTTACGGCGATCATTCCGTCCCGCGTATTCGAAGCGGATGCGAACAAAATGACGAGATTGACGATTGTCATCTGCGTGCTGTGTTTCATCTTGATCTCGCTCGTCGCTTTCACCGTATCGCGCACGTTTTCCCGCCGCATTATGAAAGTCATCTCGGTGCTGCAATCGTTCCGTCAAGGCGATTTCCATCGCCGTATTCAATACAGCGGAAACGACGAGTTTACGACCATTTCGGCCTCGCTCAATGAGCTTGGCAAGAAAACGCATAGCTTGATTGAGGAAGTATATGAGACGAACCTGAAGAAAAAGGAAGCCGAGCTTGAAGTGCTGCAAGCGCAAATCAACCCGCATTTTTTGTATAATACGCTTTCCTCTATTAGCCGGTTGGCTAAATTCGGCGAAGTCGAGAAGCAGCACCAGATGATTATGAACTTGGCGAAGTTTTACCGGCTGACACTGAACGAAGGACAAACCATTATCCTTATTCAGCATGAAATCGAGCAGGTGCAAGCCTATCTCGACATTCAGCAGATCAAATATGCGGAACGGATGACGATTGAATACGAGATCGATCCAGATATTTTGACGTCTACGACGGTCAAGCTCATCCTCCAGCCTTTTGTTGAAAATGCGCTTGAGCATGCGTGGCGTGGCGACCGCATTCTCATTCGAATTACTGGCAAGCGGGAGAAGGAAGCGATCGTCTTCGAGGTCATCGACGATGGAAGCGGGATGCCGGAGCAGGCGATTCGCGCCGTCTTCGCCCACGAGGAGCGAAGCGGGTACGGGATCCGCAACGTTCATGAACGGATTCAGCTTTATTATGGCAAAGAATTCGGCGTTACGATTGCGAGCGAGCCGGGAATGGGAACTTGCGTACGCATTGCCATTCCGGACCGTCAAATCGAGTCCGAGAGCCAGCGTTCCCTAGTTGACGCAACGGCGTAATTACAGGCATAATATTAAGAAATACTCGGAAATCGCGCGAATCGAAGTCGAATGAGGCTATTTTCAGAAAGGGACGTTTCATGGGCATAGAGCAGTTACTCGAAAAGGCATCGGCCTATATGAAGGAACAGGACTTATTACGCATAAGGGAAGCCTATGACTTTGCGGAACGGGCCCATCACGGACAGGTCCGCAAATCGGGGGAGCCTTATATTTTACACCCTGTCGCCGTTGCGGATATTTTGGTCGATATGCAGATGGACGTGCTGTCGATTATTGCGGCGCTGCTGCATGATGTTGTCGAGGATACGACCGTCGATTTGGAAACCGTTCGCTCGAAGTTCGGCGAAACTTGCGCGATGCTGGTCGACGGCTTAACAAAGCTGGAGAAGATCCGGTTCCGCTCCAAGGAAGAGCAGCAGAACGAGAACTACCGTAAAATGTTCGTCGCCATGGCGCAGGACATCAGAGTCATTCTCATTAAACTGGCCGACAGGCTTCATAATATGCGCACGCTTAAATTCCAATCGGAGGAAGCGCAGCGCCGCATTGCATACGAAACGCTGGAGATTTTTTGTCCGATTGCACACCGTCTCGGTATTTCCGCGATCAAATGGGAGATGGAGGATATTGCCCTCCGTTATTTGAATCCGCAGCAATATTACCGGATCGCCAATCTGATGAAGAAAAAGCGCGTCGAAAGAATGCAGTTTATTTCCGACGTCATTTCCCGAATTAAGGAAAAGCTCGACGAGATGGGCATCGAGGGCGATATTTCCGGACGGCCGAAGCATATTTACAGCATTTACAAGAAAATGACGGCGAAAAACAAGCAGTTCAACGAAATATACGACCTTATGGCGATTCGTATCATCGTAGAAAATATTAAGGACTGTTACGCGACGCTGGGCATTATTCATACGCTGTGGAAGCCGATGCCAGGGCGATTTAAAGACTATATCGCGATGCCGAAAGCGAATATGTACCAATCGTTGCATACAACGGTTATCGGTCCGAACGGTGAACCGACGGAGGTACAGATCCGCACCACGGAAATGCATCGAACCTCGGAGTACGGTATCGCCGCTCACTGGGCGTATAAGGAAGGTTCGCTTGTACCAGGCGGCAGCTTCGGCGACAAGATGAGCTGGTTCCGCGAAATATTGGAGCTGCAGAATGAGACGCGCGATGCTTCGGAGTTTATGGAGTCGCTTAAAATGGACTTTTTCTCCGATCTCGTCTTCGTCTTCACGCCAAGCGGAGAAGTTATCGAGCTGCCGGCGGGGTCAGTGCCGCTCGACTTTGCGTACCGCATTCACACGGAAGTAGGCAATCGGACGATCGGCGCCAAAGTGAACGGCCGGATCGTACCGCTCGACCATAAGCTCAAGACCGGCGATATTGTGGAGATTTTGACGTCGAAGCACTCGTACGGACCGAGTCAGGATTGGGTGAAAATTGCGCAATCGTCCCATGCGAGAAGCAAAATTCGCCAATGGTTCAAGAAAGAGAAGCGTGAGGAGAACGTAGCCAAAGGCCGTGAAATGCTGGAGCGGGAAATGAAGCGGCTCGGTCTCGACGCGCAGGTGTGGCTGACCGACGACAAGCTGCAGGAGGTCGCGACTAAGTTTACGTTCAACGATATCGAGGATATGATGTCGGCGATCGGATTTGGCGGCATTACGGCAGCGCAAATCTGTACGAAGCTGACCGAGAAGCTGCGTAAGGAAGCGGAGAAAAGCAATGTTGTGGAGATGTCGAACGAGAAGGAATCGAAATCGTCCGGCAACCGCAAAAACCGTCCTCATCACGGCGTAACCGTGAAAGGAATCGACAATCTGCTCGTACGCTTTGCCCGCTGCTGCAACCCGGTGCCGGGAGATGAAATCGTAGGCTACATTACGAGAGGCAGAGGCGTCTCCGTTCACCGAATGGATTGTCAGAACATCCCCTTCGGCGCAGATGGAGAAGAAGCGGAACGGGTCATCGAAGTGGAGTGGGAAGAGTCGATCGAATCGAACTATAGCGTCGATATCGAAATCACGGGCCATGACCGCGATGCACTGTTGAATGAAGTGCTTCAGGCGGTATCCGAAAGTAAAACAAATATTTCGGCCGTCACCGGCCGTTCTGTAAAAAATAAAATGGTGCTCATTCACATGACGGTGCTGATCCGCAATATCGATCATTTATCGTCGGTTGTGGAGAAAATTAAGCGCGTGCAGGACATTTATTCGGTTCAGCGGATTATGAACAGCTGACGATCACGATAAGTGTGCCGGGCGGATTGGGTTGTTCCGTTCGGCACAGGCAAAGGAAAAGGAAAGCAAATCGGGGGTACATACAGTGAAAGTAGTTGTGCAGCGAAGCAAGCGGGCGTCCGTCGTGGTGGACGGGCAGACAGTTGGCGAGATCTCGTCTGGTCTCGTCCTTCTTGTCGGCGTCACTCACGAGGATACGGAAGAGGATGTCCGCTGGATGGCTGATAAGGTGGCGGGTCTGCGCATCTTCGAGGACGATAGCGGCAAAATGAATTTGTCGGTCACCGACACCGGAGGACAGATTCTGTCGGTATCCCAGTTTACGCTTTACGGCGATTGCCGCAAAGGCAGAAGGCCGAACTTCATGGCGGCGGCGAGACCGGAGCAAGTGGAACCGCTCTACGAGAAATTCAACGAAGCGCTTCGTACGGCCGGATTGACTGTTGAAACGGGCCGTTTCGGGGCGATGATGGACGTCTCGCTCGTCAACGACGGACCGGTCACGTTAATTTTGGAAAGCAGGCCGTAAGACTGGCCTTTTTACGCAAGGAACAGGAATGGGCGGAGTGAAGACAGGCAACACTAAGGACAGATTTAGGAAGCTGTCCGGTGTTGCTTTTTCTTTTTGCGGAGCAGGACCGGCGCGGCGAAACGACGAATGGCGAAGGAGCAGGGTCCGAATGCATCAATCCCGCAAAGAGCAAGGCATGGAGCGGACAACCCGCAGGCTGCTGCATGCCGACCGCAGAGAGGCGCTCGTTTGGTCGGAGCTGGAAGGCGATATTGAAGCGGCGGAGGAATTGACGGCCGGCCCGAACGGCATGCGTGACGTGAGCCGGACAAGGCTTTTTCCCTAGTGCGCAGCCAACAAGCAAGCAAAGCCGCTCCAGTGGACATGGACGAATGTCTGCCGAAGCGGCTTTGCTTTTGCTTATCATCATGCTTGAATGGTAAAAACGCTTTCTAATTTGTAATATTACTGTAATCTGTTTATAACGGTTCCTTAACATCGTATTCCTATAATAGAACTCGACCCCCTTTTTAAAAATAGATTGTCTTTTAAACCTGCGGCACAATGCGCGCAGGTTTTTTTCTGTTCATTTCTGTGCTTCCCCTTACCTTTATGTCAAGCTAGACAAATAAAGATACGATCCATGGTGCGGCAAGCAGTGTTACAAACGCCGTCAGCAGCATGGCGATGCCCGCAGCCGAGCCAGCAATCGGCCCGAACTCGATCGCTTTGCTAATACCGGCGGAATGCGCGCTCGTTCCGAACAGCAGCCCCCTTGCCACCGGATTGCGGATGCGGCACAGCTTCACGACAAGCGGTCCTGCGATCATGCCCATCAATCCGGTAATTAACGTCGCTACAGCGGTTATTGTAGGCAATCCGCCAAGCATCCCGGAGATGGATAGCGCTATTGGCGTCGTAGCGGACCGGGGCGCGAGCGTCTCCATCATTTGTGCGTCTAGACCGAACAGGCGGGCCAGTCCCGCCGACGTCACGATTGAGGCTATGGCTCCGGTGCCGACGCTGACAGCAATCATGAATACATTGCGTTTCAGTATATCCAAGTGTTTATACAGCATAACGGCGAGTCCGATCGTAGCCGGTTCGATCATATCGGTCAGCAGAATGGATTTGCGGTTGTATTGCTCAAACGAAGCGCCGCAAAGAAGGAGGGCCGAGATCATAATTGCTGGAGTTACCAGAAGCGGCGTCAGCCATATGCTTGGAAAACGCTGGTACAGCAGCTTGGCTCCTCCGTATACGGCTATGGTGCCGAATAACCAAAACCATGCGCTCATACCACAGCGCCTTCTTTCGCAGCCCCGTTAGGGTTAGGACGGCCCTTTCTCTTCTCCAGCCGTTCAGCGACCAGTCCAGTGCAGGCCATGACGGCCGTCGTACTGAGAATGATCGTAAGCAGTATCGCCGGACCGTTCGTTGCGATAAGTCCTTTGTAATTCAAAATGCCAACGGTTGACGGAATAAAAAATAGCAGCATTTCCGCAAGCAGGAAGGACGCGCCAGCGTCGATCCACGACAAGTGGACGATTCGCAGCCTGAGCAGTGCGAACAGCAGAGCAATGCCGATGACGCTGCCGGGTATCGATATCGGAAGCCATTCGGCAATGGCGTCCGAAAGTTTGGATAAAGCGATGAGCAGCAGAACCTGCGCAATCGTTTGAACTGTTCTTTTCATTGGGTCTGCCTCTCCTTTCAATATATTCGAGTGTACAGCATGGTATTTGATAGGTAAAATGAATTTACAGAATGATTTACATTCCATTTGGCTATGCTGGAAATAGGGGAGGCGTCCGGCTTGGACATCAGACATTTGCAATATATCCGGGAGATCGTCAAACGCGACAGCTTTACGAAAGCGGCCGAAGCGCTTCATATTGCGCAGCCGACGATCAGTAAGGCCGTTCGGCATTTGGAAGATGAGCTTGGAACTGAACTGTTCGTTCGGGAAGGCAAGTCGATCAAGCTGACCGATGCAGGCGAAGTGCTGCTTCGCTATGCGCAGCCGATTCTTCACTTGTGGGATGGTTTGCATGCGGAGCTCAACGATAAATCATATTTGCATCAAGGATCGATTCGCATTGGTTTGCCGCCGATGGCGGGAGCGAGCTTTTTTCCGTCCGTTCTGAAACGGTTTCAGCAGCGTTATCCGGACATCGCCGTTGAAATGATCGAATACGGATCGCTTCGCATTGAAGAGGAAGTCGGCAGCGGAGCGCTTGATGTTGGCGTCGTGCTTGAGCCCGTCGACAGCGGCCGATTCGCATCCTTCCCATTGGTCCGGGAGCGGTTGTCGGTTATTATGCCTGTGTCGCACCCGCTTGCCGCTCTTGAAACATTGTCGCTTTCCGATTTGTCGGGGGAAAAATTTATTTTGTTCAGCAACGAGTTTGCTCTGCATGACCGCATTATCGAGGAGTGCAGAAAAGCCGGCTTTGAGCCGGACGTCGTCTATGAAAGCTCGCAGTGGGACTTTATTAAGGAAATGACGGCTGCCGGGCTTGGTGTCTCGATGCTTCCGGAGACGATATGCCGAACGCTCGCGCCGGAGCAAATTCAGGTTGTGTCGCTGGACGATCCGGTTATTCCTTGGGAGCTTGCCATGGTATGGCGCAACGAAGGGTACTTGTCGCTTGCGGCAAAAGCGTGGATTGCTTTCGTTAAAGAGCAATTTGCTTAATTAACGAGGTCGTGGGCGGGCGGTCTATACTACTATTGGACGGCGTCATCCTGCGTGCAGAAGTCGCACTGTGCCAATCTGGGCTTGCCGTGCTGCGTCCTGACGCACGGCGCCTTCGGCGCCATAACGCGCGCTGGGAGAAGCGCGCGAAACTGCGGCGTACGGACAACGCTTGACGGCTTGACTGAATGGCATGCGACAAGTATAATTGAGTCTTAATACGAACATTTCGATTCGATGATGGAACCGAGTAATCCAACGCACGTACCCAGAGAGGGACGCCATGGCTGCAAGCGTCCTTATGGTGGCTGGATGAATAACTTTCCGGAGAACAGTCGGCGAACCTGACGACGGCATTGGCCGCGCGTCGCAGTAGCCGGTTTGCGGCTGGCGGACGTTAACCGCTATGAGCGGGCTGTGCGCGTTTGACGCGAACGGTTCCGGAATTTGGGTGGTACCACGGGAATTAGACTCTCGTCCCTAACGATGAATTTCATCGTTAGGGGCGGGAGTTTTTTTGCCTTATAGAGAGCGGGTGCGTCCAGCATGCCGTTCTTGGCAGAACAGGGCAATGCCGCCGCTGCCGTAATATCTAATGGAATGAATGATTGGAACGAAGGAGTCAGGAGGGAATCGCATGGCTTTTCAAAAATCGCCGGGCACGCAAGATATTTTGCCCAGTACCGTTGAGCGATGGCAGTACGTTGAGCGAAAAGCTCGTGAAATTTGCAGCCGTTTCAACTTCCGCGAAATCAGAACGCCGATGTTCGAATCGACGGAGCTGTTCCAGCGCGGCGTCGGCGAAACGACGGATATCGTAGAGAAGGAAATGTACACGTTCACCGACCGCGGCGATCGGAGCATTACGCTTCGTCCCGAAGGAACGGCCGGCGTCGTTCGCTCGTACGTCGAGAACAAGCTGTATGGCGAGCCGGACGTGTCTAAGCTGTATTACATCGGCCCGATGTTCCGGTACGAGCGTCAGCAAGCAGGACGTTACCGGCAATTTCATCAATTTGGCGTCGAGGCGCTGGGCGCGGTCGATCCGGCATTGGACGCTGAGGTTATCGCGCTTGGTTACACGTTTTATACGGAGGTTGGCCTAAAAGGCGTCCGCGTCGAGCTCAACTCGGTCGGTACGCCGGAAGTGCGCGCCGCTTTCCGCGAGCGTCTGCTGGCGTTTCTGCAGCCGAAGCGGGAGCTGTTGTGCAAGGACTGCCAGTCGCGGATGGAACGCAATCCGCTGCGTGTGCTGGACTGCAAGGTTGACCAGAAGCATTTCGAAGGGGCGCCTTCGATTCTCGATAGTCTGGATGAGGAGTGCAATGTGCATTTCGAGAAAGTGAAAGCTTACTTGAACGCTATGAACATTCCATATGAAATTAATCCTCGCCTCGTCCGCGGGCTTGATTACTACACGCACACGGCGTTCGAGTACAAGGCTGAAGGGATCGGCGCGATCGATACGGTAGGCGGCGGCGGACGGTATAACGGACTTGTCGCCGAAATCGGCGGGCCGGATCAGCCGGGCATCGGCTTCGGACTTGGCATCGAAAGAACAATTATGCTGCTTGAGCATCAGCAGACGGTGACGGAAGAAGCGGGTCAAATCGATGTTTACTTCGTCGGCCTCGGCGATGCGGCAGAACGCGAGACGGTTAGACTCGTCTACGAGCTGCGCAAAGCAGGTTTCCGCGCCGAGCGCGATTACTTGAGCCGCAAGATGAAGGCGCAAATGAAATCGGCCGATCGTCTGAATGCGCGCTATACAGCCATTCTCGGCGACGACGAGCTGGAGCGCGGTGAAATCGCGCTTAAATCGATGGTCGACGGCGAACAGCGGGTAGTGCCGTTGAACGGACTGGCCGAAGCGCTAGCGAACGGCTGAGCAAGAACAAATGCCCATTTGCCGGAGCTTTGAATCCATTTTTAGTAGTTGCTTAGAAGTAAACCCTACTTATACATTAAAGGAGTATGATCATTATGATGCTTAAGACGCATTCTTGCGGCACATTGACCAAAGCGGACATCGGTACGTCCGTCATTCTGAACGGCTGGGTACAGCGTCGCCGCGACCTGGGCGGCGTACTGTTCATCGATTTGCGCGACCGTACCGGTATCGTTCAAACCGTATTCAACCCGGATTTCTCAGGCGATGCGCTTGCCATTGCCGACCGCGCTCGCAACGAGTTCGTACTGGCTGTAAAAGGCACAGTCGTAGAACGCGACGCAGAGACCGTTAACAAAAACCTGGCGACTGGCGAAATCGAAATCCGCGTGACGGAAATCGAAGTGATGAACAGCGCGAAAACACCTCCGTTCCCGATCGAAGACGGCGTCGAGGTCGACGAGTCGCTTCGCTTGAAATACCGCTACCTGGACCTTCGCCGTCCAGAAATGCAAAAAACGATGCTGCTTCGCTCCAAAGCGTCGAAAGTATTCCGCGACTTCTTGGACGGAGAGGGCTTCCTCGATATCGAAACGCCAATCTTGACGAAAAGCACGCCGGAAGGCGCCCGCGATTACTTGGTGCCAAGCCGCGTTCACGACGGCGAGTTCTACGCACTGCCGCAATCGCCGCAAATTTTCAAACAATTGCTCATGGTTTCCGGTATCGAGCGCTACTACCAAATTGCTCGCTGTTTCCGCGATGAGGATTTGAGATCGGACCGCCAACCTGAATTTACGCAAGTCGACATCGAGACGTCGTTCCTGTCGCAGGAGCAGCTTTTCGGTTTGATGGAGCAATTAATTGCGCGTCTGTTCCGTGAAACGGTCGGCGTCGAAATTTCGCTGCCGATTCAGCGCATCACTTACGAAGATGCCATTAACAAATATGGCTCCGATAAGCCGGATCTCCGTTTTGGCATGGAAATTCAAGATATTACCGACATCGTTTCCGTCAGCGACGTGAAGGTGTTCGCAAGCGTAGCCGCAAGCGGCGGCGTTGTGAAGGCGTTCAATGCTAAAGGCTGCGGACATTGGAGCCGCAAAGAGCTTGACGATCTGCAGCCGTTTGCAGCCCGTTATGGCGGCAAAGGCCTGGCATGGATCACGGTTAAAGACGGCGAGTGGAAAGGTCCAATCGTGAAATTCCTGAAGCCGGAAGAAATCGCTGCGTTGACGGAGCGTCTGCAAGTGGAAGACGGCGACCTGCTGACGTTCTCCGCTGACAAGAAGAAAGTCGTTGCGGATGTACTCGGCAACCTGCGTCTGAAAGTCGGCCGCGAGCTCGGCCTGATCGACGATTCGAAATTCAAATTCGTATGGGTTGTGGACTTCCCGCTGCTCGGCTGGGATGAGGACGCGAAACGCTTCGTGGCCGAACACCATCCGTTCACCCGTCCGAAGGACGAAGATCTTCATCTGTTCGATACCGATCCGGGCCAAATCCGCGCGCAAGCGTACGATATCGTACTGAACGGCTATGAAGTCGGCGGCGGTTCAATGCGGATCTACAAGCGCGACGTGCAAGAAAAAATGTTCAAGGCGCTTGGCTTCACGATGGAAGAAGCGCATCAGCAATTCGGCTTCCTGCTTGACGCATTCGACTACGGCACGCCTCCGCACGGCGGCATCGCCTTCGGTCTCGACCGCCTGATCATGCTGCTTGCCGGCCGCACGAACTTGCGTGAAACGATTGCCTTCCCGAAAACGGCGAACGCGACCGATCCGATGACTGAAGCGCCTTCGGAAGTCAGTCTGTCCCAATTGGAAGAGCTGCATATCCGCACGGTGTTAAAGCCGAAGCCGGAAGCGGCCGCTGCGGGCAAACCGCAAGCTTAACGAGAACGGCAGAGGAAGGAGCTGAGCGGAATGCTGCATCAATTTTCACGCACGGAGCTCGCAATCGGTCCGGAAGGGCTGGAAGTAATGAAAGGCAGCACGGTGGCCGTGCTCGGCATCGGCGGCGTCGGTTCGATCGCTGCTGAGGCGCTGGCACGTACCGGCGTTGGCCGCATTATACTGATCGACAAGGACGTTGTCGACATTACGAACGTGAATCGCCAAATTCATGCGCTGACGACGACAGTCGGCCAGCCGAAGGCTGACCTGATGCGGGATCGGATCAAGCTGATCAATCCCGAATGCGACGTCATTTCGCTGCGCATGTTTTATACGGAAGAGACGTACGAGCAATTGTTTGCTTATCCGCTCGATTATGTCGTCGATGCATCGGATACGATCTCGTACAAGGTGCATCTCATTAAACAGTGCTT
The DNA here is from genome assembly GCF_042885235.1 of Paenibacillus sp. NPDC058071. NCBI lineage: Bacteria > Bacillati > Bacillota > Bacilli > Caryophanales > Paenibacillaceae > Paenibacillus > Paenibacillus sp. NPDC058071. The sequence goes on along the minus strand of NZ_JBHVSK010000003.1, from coordinate 44,966 downwards.
GGAGCGCGGCATCCCGGTTATCTCGAGCATGGGCGCTGCCAATAAAATGGACCCGACGCGCTTCCGCGTTGCCGACATTTCGAAGACGCACACCGACCCGATTGCGCGCGTCGTTCGCACGAAGCTTCGCAAGGACGGCATTAAACGGGGCGTGAAGGTCGTCTTCTCCGACGAGACGCCGAAGAAGCCGCGCGAGGACGTTACGCAGCGCATCGTGCCGGAGAACGCTCCGGAAATCCGCAAAGCGCAGCAGCCGCCGGCCAGCAACGCGTTTGTGCCGCCGGTAGCAGGACTTGTTATGGTTAGCGTAACGGTTAAGGATCTGCTGGAAAAGCACGGCATCGAGGTTTAATCCGTTAGAGGCAAGAATGTAAAAAATCCGCAAGAGATTGCCGCTGTTCAGCGGCCCTCTTGCGGATTTTTGTTTTTGATGAAGACTTCTAGGTAATTAAAATTAAAAAGCCTGACAGGACCGATTTGATTCGAAGTCCCGCCAGGCTTTTTTAGATGAATGAATTAAGGCTTGGTCCTGCGCTCCACGAGCTGCGTCAGATCCCGGATGAGATCGTCTAAGCTAGCGTAGCCTTTAACCAAATGGTTGATCTTTCCATCCTGATTTTCCATGCTGGCCAATACTTCCTCAACCGATGCCATATTTTGCTCCGTTGCCGCTGCCATGGAATTCATTTCATCGGCAATGACGGCGTATTGATCGTAAAGCTGGCGGGACGAATGGCCGACCGTATCCGATTGCTGTTTGACTTGATCGGTATTCCGGTTGATGCTGCCGATTATTTGCTCGACCTGGCGGGCGGCATCGACGCTGACCGCTGCCGCTTGATCGCCCTTACGGACCTGCTCGCCGACTGCACTGATTTGCGATTGAATCGAATGGAGAATTTCGCTGATTTCACCGGCCGCCACACGGGAGTTGTCGGCAAGCTTGCGAACTTCCCCGGCGACGACGGCGAAGCCTCGGCCTTGTTCGCCGGCGCGGGCCGCTTCGATTGCGGCGTTAAGCGACAGCAGATTCGTCTGCTCGGAAATTTCGCTGATCGAGGCGGCGATCGAGCTTACCTGCTCGTTTTGCTCCGTCAATCGTTGCATTAAGGAAACCGTCTGCGCGATGATCGAGCGAACTCGCTCGGCTTCCGTCGTCAGCGTCACGACCAGATCATTGCCGTTCGACGTCAGCGCAGCCGTATCGTTCGAGTGTTGCTGGAGCAGAGTCGCGCCTTCGAGCAGCAGCTTAACCGCATCCTCAATCGTTTGCACCGATTCGCTGACGTTAAGCACCATTCCAGTCTGCTTTTCAATGGAAGCCGACATTTCGGCAAAAGTGGCCGTTACTTCACGCGAGATTTGACCGGTGTTTTGCACCGTCTCCTTTTGCTCGCTGCTGAACTCGTTCAGGCTAGTGACCGAAGAGCTGACTTTAGTGAGCAGCTGCTCGGCGATTTCTTTCGAAGCGACTGCTTCGCTGCGCTCGACCAGTACTTCCTCCTGCAGCTTTTGGCTGAATCGGGCCGACGAAGCGAGTGCAATCGTCATGAATATGGTGTACAAGAACAAATAAAGCAGCGAATCGTTCGGGAACAGCAGCTCCTTATATTTCGGAGTGAGGAACAGATACGTGCTAAGCGCCATACTTAAAGCACCCGTTAAAATGATTGGTCTTGAATCGGCGTATAGCGTCATAAGCGCGATTCCGACAAAGGTCATAAAGTAGGTACTGATAATAGGCTGAGGGTCGGAGACGATCAGAAGTGTCGTCAGCCCTATGACGATGAAAGGAATAAAGTATTTAATGTAAGCCGGAAATATTCTTTTATAAGTCATGAAAGTTGCGATTCCTATACTGACGATACCGACCCCCACCAGCAGCAGGATCATGTTGAGCGGCAGGCCCGCCCCGATATCCGCGACGACTCCAAGCGCCAGGATGCCCCATAATATTTTCACGAATAATCGGTTTCGTTTATCCAGTACAGTCAGCACATTTTTGGCCATGATTGATTTACCATCTCTTTCAACTAGTTTTCATTACTGCTTAATGCCAGGCTTTGACGGGTCATCCTGAAGGACGAGCCAATCATATTGCGATTTGTTGTTGTATACTTCCTCGACGCGAATCAAAGTCGGTATGACATAGTCGCCTTTATAAAACGCTTTTTCTCCAAGGCGTTCCATTGGAACGTGAAACGTAATTCGAAGCGCGCGGTAAAAAATCGGCTCCAGCAGTGCAAGATAATAGCGGATTTGATGCTTCTCCGCGCATTGAACAGCAGAGGAGAGCAGATCGGCTAGCGGATGGCCTCTGTATTGCATTAAAACGGCCATTTTCTCGATTTCGCCTATAGAGCACAGATTAGCCGCAATAAGAGGATGCTGCCGCACATCGATAACCGACTCCATGGAGCTGGAACCGGGCTCATATCGTTTGTATTCTGCGCATCCTACGTACTCGCCTTCGTTAGAAAGGGCGACGTAACGTTCAAGCGCCGACGCCGAGTACTCCAGTTCGTAATTTTTCTCCTTCCACACTGTGGTCCAAATACTGTTGAACATTGTCAGTTCCCATTCGCTTTCGACTCGTTTGAACAAAAGAACAGCTCCTATGATCTCTCTCTCTTTCTACGGATTAGTCGACTCTCTAGTCTATTGTTTGTTCCCTCTCATTCAGGCAAGTCGAGATTACTCTGAAATAGGAATAGATTCCTACTTTAATTATCGGAAGAATAACGGTTGATGTTTACAGTTAAACCGACTTTTTTGGTTGGTATTTACATTAAAATCCTGTAAAGGAGCGGGAAGGGAGTCGTCTGGCGAACAAGTGTGCGGTGTGCTATGATAGATTTAACGCATGCAAAAGGTTGTGAGCGAACGAGATGGATTTATTTAATTTTCAAGAGGCAGAGACGCCGAGAGCGCGACTGCTGGCCGATCGAATGCGGCCGGAGACGCTGAACGAATATATTGGACAAGAACATATTATCGGCGAGGACAAGCTGCTGAGAAGGGCGATTGAAGGCGACCAAGTGTCGTCTGTTTTGCTGTACGGCCCGCCCGGCTGCGGCAAAACGACGCTGGCCCATATCATTTCGAAGCGAACGGCGGGAGAGTTCGTTAAATTGAATGCCGTTGACGCGTCGGTTAAGGATGTCCGGGAAGTGATCGACCGGGCTCGCTCGAACAAGACGCTGTACGGAAAGAAAACGATTCTGTTTCTGGACGAGGTGCACCGATTCAACACCTCCCGGCAGGATGCGCTGCTTCCGGCCGTGGAGCAGGGAATTATTATCTTTATCGGAGCGACAACGGAGAATCCGTTTCATCACGTCAACGGCGCTTTGCTGTCGCGTTCGACGCTGTTCCAACTGCAGCCGCTGAATGAGTGTCACGCGCTGGAAGCGATGCGCAGGGCGCTGGCCGACTCTGACCGGGGGCTCGGTTTTATGGACCTGACCGCCGACGAAGACGCGCTGGCTCATTTGGCGGCGATGGCAGGCGGCGACATCCGGCGGGCGCTCAACGCGCTGGAGCTGGCCGCCGTTACAACGCCGTCGGAACCGGACGGTTCGGTGCGCATCACGATCGATGTCGCACAGGAGTCGATTCGCAACAAAGCGCTGCGCGCCGATCCGTCGACGCAGTACGACGTGCTGTCCGCGTTTCACAAAAGCTTGCGCGGCTCCAGCGACGCGGCGTTGTTCTGGTTTCTGTATGCGGTCGAGAAGCTTGGCATGGACCCGATGACGTTCATCCGCCGGCTTATCGTTATGTGCAGCGAGGATATTGGAATGGCCAATCCTCAGGCGATGGTGCAGGCGGTAACCGCGATGGACGCCTATCACAAGATTGGCTGGCCTGAAGCGAAGTACAACGTCTCGCAGGCGATTTTATTTGCTGTGGAGAGCCCGAAATCGAATGCGACGGCGCTGGCGATCGCCAAAGCGACAGCCGCGATCGAGGGCGCGGGCAGTGCGGCCGTGCCGCTGCATTTGCGTGATACGCACTATCGCGGAGCGGAGAAGCTGGGGCACGAAGGCTATAAGTATCCGCATGACTACCCAGGCCATTATGTGGAGCAGCAGTATTTGCCGGATCAGCTGCAAGGCATGACTTTCTATAAAGCTTCAGAGCAAGGGATGGAGCAGAAGATCGCCCATAATCAGGGGCTGCGGCGGAAGAAGTAAGGCGCGGTTCGGGTATGGGGAGTTGGAGGAGCTAGGGGCGTTTTGAGCGGTGGTTGGCTGGCCGCTGTGAGCGTGGGTGTAGGGAATGTAGGGGATGTAGGGAATAAATGCAAAAAGGCATTTATTTTCCCTTGAATTGCCCATTTTGGAGGGAATAACTGCATTTATGCAGTTATTCCTGTCGAAATGAACAAAACGGTGACTAGACGAGCGAAATAACTGCTGAAATGCAGTTATTTTTTTATTAAGATAGATTTGGCGAAAAATAACTGCAGTTCAGCAGTTATTTTTGGAAGTAACGCCTACTCAACTCAAACAGTAACAATAATCGAGCGATCGCCTCGTGCTGGCGAGCCAAGCTATGCTTGTACAAGCTCTGTATTGCAATAATTGAAAGAGAAAGCCCCGCTGGCGATATGCGCCAGTGGGGCTTTCTGCTTATCCCAACAGTGCAAAGTACCTGCAGGAGGATCACCTATTCCTAACTGAGCTAACTGAGCTAACTGAGCTAACTGAGCTAACTGAGCTAACTGAGCTAACTGAGCTAACTGAGCTAACTGAGCTAACTGAGCTAACT
>NZ_JBHVSK010000003.1:0-40096 GCF_042885235.1 Paenibacillus sp. NPDC058071 | reverse complement strand
AGCTAACTGAGCTAACTGAGCTAACTGAGCTAACTGAGCTAACTGAGCTAACTGAGCTAACTGAGCTAACTGAGCTAACTGAGCTAACTGAGCTAACCGAGCCAACTGAGCTAATTGAGCAAATCGAGCTAACCGAACTAACTGAGCTAACCGAGCTAGCCCTGCCAACCAATCACATACGCTCAAGCTATTGTGAGCAGCTCAGCTAAGCAACTAAGAAGCGCTGCCGACCGACGGGTCCGTGTTTGCTTTTCCTTTGCCGGCGGAAGGCTTGCGTCTGCCGTGAGGTACGATCATCGGCGTTCCGTAGACGGGATCGGGAATGACATCCGCCTTTAGGTGAAACACCTCTTTGATCATGTTGGCGTCCACGACCGCTTCAGGAGCGCCTTCGGCCATAATTTTGCCTTCTTTGACGGCGATAATATGATCAGCATAGCGGCATGCGAGGTTAATGTCGTGAAGAACCATGACGATCGTGCGATTGTCCTTCTCGTTCATCTCCTGCAGCAAATCGAGCACCTCGATCTGATGCGTCATGTCGAGGTAGGTGGTCGGTTCATCTAGCAAAATGATGCCGGTTTGCTGCGCCAGCGTCATCGCGATCCAAGCACGCTGCCGCTGACCGCCGGACAAAGAGCCGACCGAACGCTCCGCCAACTGCTCCATATTGGTAGCGCGAAGCGCATCGCGCACGCTGGTCTCGTCCTCCTTCGACCATTGCTGCAGCCAGCTTTGATAAGGATAGCGCCCCTGCTTCACAAGCTGCAGCACCGTCAAGCCTTCAGGCGCGACCGGCCCTTGCGGGAGCAGGCTGAGCTGCTTGGCGGCCGTCTTCGCCGGCATCGTCGTCAAGTCCTTGCCGTCGAGCGTGATTTCGCCGTGTGTCGGCTTCAACAAGCGAGCCAGCGAACGGAGAAGCGTCGATTTGCCGCAGCCGTTGCTGCCGATCAAGACGGTGACTTTGCCCTCGGGTATTGTGATATTCAATTGATCGAAAATGTACGTTCCCCCGTAGGCAAGCGTCATTTCTTTCGCTTCAAGCAAGCTCATGGAAGTGCTCCTCCTGCATCTGTTATTGATTTCGGTGTCTGTACAGCAAGTATAAGAAGAATGGCGCACCAATAACAGCTGTGAATACGCCTGCTGGAATATCAAGCGGTGCAAAAAGCGTCCGTGCGGCCAAATCAGCAACGAGCAGAATGAGAGCGCCGATTAGCGCACTCACCGGCAGCAGCGTTCCGAAGGACGAGCCGACCAGTCTTCGCGCCATGTGAGGCGCCATCAGGCCAATAAAAGCGATCGCTCCGCCGATGGCAACAGCCGAACCGGCGAGCGCAACGCTGAGCAACAGCAGCAGCAGTCGGTGGCGCTGCACATTAGCGCCAGCGCTGCCCGCGACTTCGTCGCCAAGCGCTTGCACATTGACATGTCTGGCCATAAGCCAAGTCAGCGGCAGCAGGATAATTAGCCACGGCAGCAGCGTGTAGACGTCTTTTTCCCAAGATACGCCGTAAATGCTGCCGGTCATAAACGTTAGCGATCGGCTGGCCAGAAAGAACGGCGCAGAAATCAGAAACATATACGAAATGGATTTAATAGCCGCCGACAGTCCGGTGCCGATCAGCACCATGCGGAGCGGCGACGCTCCATTTTTCCATGCGAGTACATAGAGCAGCGCCGTTACAAGAAAGGCGCCAATAATGGCGGCCACTGGCATCCATTGAATGGACAGCCGTTCGTTCAAGAAGAAGATGAACAGCACGGTGCCTAGCGAAGCGCCCTCCGTTACTCCGGTGACATCCGGCGATGCGAGCGGGTTGCGAATCAATCCCTGCAGCACCGCGCCCGCCGAAGCAAGAGCCGCTCCGACCAGCAGAGCGATGATGATGCGCGGAAGGCGAAGCTTCAATACGATGACGTCATGCATCGGATTGCCATAGCCCAATATCGATTGAATGACATCAAGCGGGGCTATATATTTGCTGCCAATGCCGGTACTGATGACGACTCCAGCCGCGCACGCAACGATTAAGGCGGCGATGATCCAGAGCGATCGCCCTTCCAGCAGATAACTTAACTTCGGTTTGTCCAATCGGATCGATTTGTATTTGCTCATGCTGTTCGACGTCCTTTCCGTGCAATGTAAACGAAGAAGGGAACGCCGAGAACAGCCGTCATAACGCCAACTGGCACTTCTTTCGGCATGGCGATGTAGCGAGAAGCAATATCGGCCACTACTAGAAGAATGGCACCAAGCACTGCGCTGTAAGGGATAACCCATCGATAATCAGTTCCTACCAGAAAACGAACGATATGCGGAATCATCACGCCGACGAAGGCGATTGGTCCGGCAACGGCAACGGAAGCGCCCGCCAGCAGAATAACGGCGGCGGAAGAGAGCCATTTCACCATTGCGGTTCGTTGCCCCAGCGTCTGAGCGATCTCGTCGCCCATGCTCAGCACGTTGAGATGGCGAGACATGGCGAGAGCGATAAGGAGGCCGACGGCCATATAAGGCAATACGCTGGTCAGCATCGCCATGCTGCGTCCAGCCACTGAGCCGACAAGCCATACGAGCACCTGATCGAACATTTTGCCGCTGGAAAGCATAAAGCCTTGCGTGAGCGAGGCGAAAAAGGCGGCGATCGAAGAGCCAGCAAGCGTAATCTTAATCGGTGTCATGCCATCGCGCCCGATGCTTCCGAGTACGAATACGATGGCGCCGCTGATGGCGGCGCCGGCCAGTGCAAATAGGACGAGCGAGTGCATGCCGCTGAAGCCCAGCCAGCCTGAAGCAATAACTACCATAAAAGAAGCGCCGGAATTGACGCCGAATATGCTTGGGGATGCGATGGGGTTGCGGGTAATGACCTGCATAACCGCACCTGCGACGGCGAGACATGCGCCGACTGCGGCGGCGATCAGCGCCCGCGGAAGCCGGGTCGTCTGAATGACGAGATGCTGCTGCGAGGCGGCATCGTAGTGGGTGAACGAATCGACAATTGCCGCAAGCGGTATGTCGGTAACGCCGAAAATAATGCTGCAGACCAAAGCGGCGGCGAGCATGATGAGAGAAAATAGTAGTCCTGTGATCCGAAGCAAAATAGCCGACTCCTTGCTTAAAAAGGTGCGTGATTTACTTCTATTAATATTAGAGGAGACGCATGTCTCTGTCAACGACTATGATAATCGTTCTCAAAATAACGTTTGACTTCTGTCCTTAACGTCCCTATAGTTGTTTATTGAGAATAATAATCATCAGGGGGATTACGAATGAGATCAGCACTGAAAAACAAAAAAACGATGTGGCTCGCGCTTTGCAGCATTGTACTGGCAATTATGGTTGCAGGCTGCGGCAGCTCGAATAATAATGCACCTGTTAAAGATGGGAATGGAGCTTCAAACGGAGCTGATTCCGGAAGCAACGACGTTCGCGTAGTTAAGCATGCGATGGGCGAAACGGAAATTAAAGGAACGCCTCAGCGCGTTGTTGTACTGACGAATGAAGGCACGGAAGCGGTACTGGCGCTCGGCATTAAGCCTGTAGGCGCGGTGAAGTCGTTCACGAACGGCAAGTGGCATCCTCACATCGAGGCGGAAATGGAAGGCGTTGAAATGGTTGGAGAGGAAGGTCAGCCTAACCTGGAGCTGATTGCAGGCTTGCAGCCCGACCTGATTCTGGCGAACAAAATGCGCCATGAGAAAATCTACGAGCAGCTGAAGGCAATTGCGCCGACGGTAGAATCGGAAACGCTGCGCGGTGAATGGAAAAACAACTTCAAGCTGTATGCCGAAGCGCTTGGCAAGCAAGCGGAAGGCGATCAACTGCTCGCCGACTTCGACGCACGAATTGATGAGTTCAAATCGCTGGCTGGCGACAAGCTGAACGAAACAGTATCTTTCGTTCGCTTCATGGGCGGAAAAACGCGCGTTTACCATACGGATACTTTCTCCGGTATCATTGCGAGCCAAATCGGCCTTGCCCGCAACGAGATGACGAAAAATGCAAAGGATACGTTCGTAGACGAAATTACGAAAGAGCGTCTTCCTGAAGTCGACGCCGACCGCATCTTCTACTTCACGTATGAGACGGGAGACGGCAAAGCAGGCGATCAAGAGAAAGAATGGACGAACGATCCGCTTTGGACGGGCCTGAACGCCGTAAAAGCTGGACACGCCTACCGCGTTGACGACGGCATCTGGAATACGGCAGGCGGTATTAAAGCAGCCAACCTGATGGTTAGCCAGCTGGCCGAAATCTATGAGATCAAACTGACAAAGTAAATTTCACGATAAACAAAAAGCCCCGAAAACGGCACAAACCGTTTTTCGGGGCTTTTTGTTTAAGCCGAAATAGCGAACATGAGTGCGAAATAACCAAATGCCGAGCAGAGCAGCCCCATCGCTAAAGCAGGAGCAAGACGGTTGCTCCGATACATGCGGATGAAGCCAACAAGCATGACTAGAGCGGCGGCCGCCATGAGCAATCCGGACCAATCCGGGCGCAGCTTCAAGGCGAGATCAGGGCTGAAGCTCCCTTGAAAAAGTCCGGTAAACCACGAGGAAGGCGCTGTGCTTTGCAGTGTGTCCTTGACGTTATGCGGCGGAGCCTGTTGACCGAGCACAGCCGATGCGGCGAACAGCAGAAAGGCGATTGCGCTCTCCGCCTTGAACCAGGGCTGCGGATTGAAGCTGCTGTCTTTCGCCATCCAGATCCGATAGCCGAAACCGTTCGAGAAAGCGAACAGCAACAAAGGCAGCAGCAGCAAATGTTTAATAAGCAAGGTTTGACCATAGGGAAGCATCCATGCGTTGACATATTCCGGCGTTGTAAAGGACATCAGCACGAGCCCCGCTGCCAGCGTAATGAGAAAGCAGACGACAGCAAGCGGGGAGAACCAGCTTAAAAATCGTTGCCAGTTGTTGTCTGCACCAACAGAGAACCAGCTGGCCACAAGCAAAATGCCGATCCATACGGAGACGGCCAGAAAATGCACCGAATGGACAATCAGCCCTTTCGTTCCGTATAGCGAGGAGGCGTGGCTCGCGTAACCAAGCCATACGATCAGCAGCCCCGTAATAAACAGGCCAACCTTCGGCATATGCTTGTCATCCCGGAAAGAACGCAGTCCGAGGATTGCCGCCAGTCCGAGCGAAGCGATCAGCGTCCAAATCCAAGCCTTGCCGGATTTGATATCGAGCAAAATGCTTTTCACCATCGTTCCGTAGGGCGTTTCAAATTCTGTGCCGAATTGTACGGCCAACTGATGAATGGGCACATAGCTTAATAGCGGTATGGCAATTGCGCAGGCGAACAACAATCCGTTCGGCACGCGCAGCTCGGGCCGTCTATTCTCGGGTACGAGACGCAGCAGGAAGGTGCCCGTCAATATAGCAAAGCAAAGATAGAGAAGCGCTTCGCTGACATAAATCATGGCTTGCGGCCCTTCTTCCGGAAGAAGAAGATCGAAGCGCCAGCTACTACGATTAAGGCGACGGCGGCGAGAAACAGTTTCGAATTATCGCTCATGCCCGATCCGCCCTTGGTGTCGTCATGCGTCTCGGAGGCGTCTGTCGAAGGTGGAGGCGAAGGAGAGACGTTGTTCTCGTCGTTCGCAGGCTCGCCAGCCTCTTCCGGCGGGGCGGTCTCGTTCGGCGTTTCGGCAGCGGGAGCTTCCGTTTGCACCGGCTCTTCTGCTGCCATATGAAAGGCATACTCGCCAGATACGGAATGGCTGTCAGCGCCGATAATTGTCCATTTCACGGTATAAGACCCGTTAGGAAGCGGCGCATCGATTGAACCGCTCATTGTACGATCGTCCACTTCCGCCTTTCCGGTGGCCATCGCTTCCCCGGCGTCGTTCAGCACCTTGAAGTTGCTTAACTTCTCAATATGCGTGTTGAACGTCATTTCAATTCTCTCCGGCGACACGGAAAGTGTCGAACCATCGGCCGGCTCCGAGCTCTCTAGCTTGGAGTGGGCAAGAGCAACGCTCGGAAGCAGCAAGAGCGCGGCAAGACAAAGCAGCAGTATACGTTTCATCCATAGTCCTCCAGTCGGCTTGTTCTATATTTTTATTGCATTATATCAGATTAAAGGCTGGCGCGAGCGGACAAAATCCCGAAAACGATTGCGTCTTTATGAACAATTGCAGAGCGAAAGAGAATGCGTTTGAGGGAAGAAAATGTAAGCTTATGCCGCATATCGGAGAGCGAGGAGCGAATAAACATAAATAACGATGGCTTGAAGCCTGCGGGATCCGGCATTTAAAGGAGGTGCGCCTGCCGCTCGGCGAGACAGACGGCCGGGACGGCGGGGACAGGTTTGGGCGACCCTTTACCGTTGATATTGCAGCTAGTGCTTATTTTGTTCCTCGTGTTTATGAACGGTTTCTTTGTTGCGGCGGAATTCGCCATGGTGAAGGTGCGAGACAGCCGGATCGATACGCTTGCCGCGGCAGGGCATAAGAAAGCCCGGCTGGCCGCCCGGTTAACGGGCAATCTGGACGCGTACCTGTCCGCCTGTCAGCTGGGCATTACAATCGCCTCGCTTGGTCTAGGTTGGATTGGGGAGCCTGCGATTAAAGACTTGATCGAGCCTTGGTTTCTGGCTCTCGGCTTCAGGAACGAGACGCTTCTCCATACAATCTCCTTCATCATTGCGTTCTCTTTTATTACCGTTCTGCACATTGTACTGGGCGAGCTCGCCCCCAAAACGATGGCCATCCGCAAGGCTGAGAAAATAACGCTGCTGACGGCGAGGCCGCTAATCGTATTTCATAAAGCGATGTACCCGTTTATATGGCTGCTTAACGGGCTTGCGGGCTGGCTGCTGCGCCGGTTCGGGCTCGAGCAGGCGTCGGAGCATCATTCGGCGCACACCGAGGAAGAGATCCGAATTCTCGTGCAGGAAAGCCATAAGAGCGGTCTGATCGACAAGACAGAGATGACGCTTGTCGACAATATTTTCGACTTTGCCGAAACGACGGCGCGAGAAATTATGATCCCGCGAACGGAAATGATTTGCCTTTACGTCCAGTTGACGCTGGAGGAGAATAAGCGGATTGCGCTTGAAGAAATGCGGACTCGGTACCCGGTATGCGAAAGCGACAAAGACAATATTATCGGCTTTATTCATATAAAAGACATGCTGAAAGACACGACAAGCAGCTTAACCGACATCCGGCAAATTACGAGACCGATTACGACCGTACCCGAATCGATGCAAATCAGTTTATTGCTCAAGCTGATGCAAAAAAGGAAAACGCAAATTGCGATTCTGATCGACGAGTACGGGGGGACGTCCGGGCTGGTAACTTTGGAAGATATAATGGAAGAAATAGTCGGCGAAATTCAAGATGAGTTTGACGAAGAGCGGCCGGAAGTGGAGAAAAAAGACGAGCAAACCTACTCGATCAGCGGTTTGATGCTAATTGAAGAGGTGAACAGCTACTTCGGATTATCGATCGGCAGCGACGATTACGATACGATTGGCGGCTGGCTGGGCTCCCAGGTCGATATTCCGCCCAAAAACGGCCAGCGGGTCGAGTTGGGTGAGACGGCTGCATTCGCCGTCGAGGAAATCGATCATTACCGGATTTCGCGCATTACGGTGTTAAAAAACGATGCGGCAGGCAAGCAGACTGGAGCCGAGCTCAAACAAAGCGCAAAAAGCGAGTAGCGAGCGCAGCGCGCCTATATGCAAAAAAAGCTATTCCTATGGACCGAAGGATGGACCATGGAATAGCTTTTTTAACGTTTAGCCGATGCTGCCGGCCGCTTCTGCGTAAACGGCTGGATCGATTTTACGAACGCGATCGATCGTGCCGCCGCCGAGACAGACATTTCCATCGTAGAGGACGACCGCTTGACCCGGCGTAATCGCCTTTTGCGGCTTGTCAAAGACGATGTTGGCCTCGCCGTTCGGAAGCAGCGTAACCGTAACGCCTTGATCCTGCTGCCGGTAACGGAATTTAGCCGAGCAATGGAAGGTCTGATCCGGCGAAGTCGGCCCAATCCAGTTGAAGCCGCTCGCTGTCAGGCCAACCGAGTACAGGCTTGGATGATCCTCGCCCTGCACGACATACAGCACGTTGCGCTCCAAATCCTTGTCCGCGACGAACCAAGGCTCGCCGTTGCCGGAGCCGCCGATGCCAAGACCTTGACGCTGTCCGAGCGTGTAGTACATCAGCCCGTCATGGCGCCCTTTTTTCTCGCCGCTGCGCACGTCGATCATGTCGCCCGGCTGCGCAGGCAGGTAATGGCCCAGAAACTCTTTGAAATTGCGCTCGCCGATAAAGCATACGCCAGTGCTGTCTTTCTTCTTCGCTGTGTACAAGCCGGCCTCTGCGGCGATGCGGCGAACTTCCGGTTTCGGCAAATGGCCGATTGGAAACATCGCTTTCGCCAGCTGCTGCTGGTTCAGGGCGCTAAGGAAATACGTTTGGTCCTTGTTGCCGTCGACGCCGCGCAGCAGCTTCGTCTCGCCGTCCGCCGTCCGTTCGACTCTGGCGTAATGGCCGGTGGCCAAATAATCGGCGCCCAGCTCGTTCGCTTTTTGCAGAAAATCGCCGAACTTGATTTCCCGGTTGCACATCACATCCGGGTTAGGCGTCCGACCGCGCTTGTATTCGTCAAGGAAGTAGGTAAACACCTTATCGAAATACTGCTTCTCAAAATTGACCGTATAATAAGGGATGCCGATCTGGTCGCAGACGCGGCGAACGTCTTCCGCGTCCTCTTCTGCCGTGCAATGACCGAATTCATCGGTGTCGTCCCAGTTTTTCATAAATATGCCGACTACGTCGTAACCCTCTTGCTTCAGCAGGAGAGCGGTAACCGACGAGTCCACGCCGCCCGACATGCCGACGACGACTCTCGTCTGCTCTTTCGGTTTTACCATCTATCGCACCGCCTTTGTCTTTCATCCGTCGTGCCTGATAGGCTCATATAGCCTTCAAGCTTCGTATTATTGTAACATAGAAGAAAAACTTTTTCATGAACTTGCAACCTTTTCTCGCCTATTGGCGTCGCTTTATGTTAACATAGATGTGATATGGGAATACCATGATTTAACGACCTATGGAATCTTTCACATAAGAATGGAAAATGAGAAGTGAGGTGCCCCAATTGAAAATTTCGACGAAAGGCCGTTACGGGCTTACAATTATGATGGAGCTGGCGGCTAAATTTGGCGAAGGCCCAATCTCGCTCAAGAGCATTGCAGAGCGGAATCAGCTTTCCGAACACTATTTGGAGCAGTTAGTAGCGCCGCTCAGAAATGCGGGTCTTGTGAAGAGTATCCGTGGCGCATACGGCGGGTACATTCTGTCGAAGGAGCCGGAAACGATTACGGCCGGCGACGTCATTCGCATTTTGGAAGGGCCGATTTCTCCGGTCGACTTTACCGAGGAGGACGATCCGGCCAAGCGCGACCTGTGGCTGCGCATCCGCGACAGCATTGCGGGAGTGCTAGATTCCACGACGCTTGCCGATCTGGTCAACTATCAGGACGGCGGAAAAGTAGACAACTACATGTTTTACATTTAATGTGTTATAGTATTACGGCGGATTTAACGCCGCACAACGAGATGACGAACAGAACCAGACCCGCGGATTCGACTTCAGACTCCGGCGGTTCTGGTTTATTCCATAATGGAACGTTTTCGTAACTGAACGATTTGAGGGATTGCGATGCAAACAACCTATTATTTCGATCATGCGGCGACGACGCCGATGCACCCCGCTGTCGCCGAGGAAATGCTGCGCATTATGCAAGGAACGGGTGGCAATCCGTCCAGCATGCATGCTTACGGCCGGGCGGCGAAGCAGCTAATCGCGCGGGCGCGCGATACAATAGCTGCAGCTATCGGAAGCAAGTCGGCTGAGATCGTCTTTACCTCCGGCGGGACGGAAGGCGACAATATGGCGATTATCGGTGCGATCCGGGCGATGGCGCGCAAGGGACGGCGCCATATCGTTACGTCAGCAGCGGAGCATCATGCGGTTTTACATACTTGCGAATGGCTCGTCGAAGAAGGCTTTTCGGTAACGGTTTTGCCGGTTGACGAGTATGGCCGTGTGTCGCCGAAGGACGTTGCTAATGCGATGACACCGGAGACCGGTCTCGTTACGATCATGCACGCCAACAACGAAGTGGGGACACTCAATCAGGTCCTGGAAATAGGATGGATCGTGAAGGACGCCGGCGCGCTGTTCCATGTCGATGCTGTTCAATCGTTCGCCTTGACCGAATATGCAATGAGCGAATCGCCAATCGATCTAATGACGCTGTCCGCACACAAAATCAACGGACCGCAAGGCGTTGGCGCGCTCTATATCGCGAACGGCACGCCATTTGAGCCGCTAGCGCACGGTGGATCACAGGAGCGGAAACGGAGAGCGGGGACGGAAAACGTCGCCGGCATCGCCGGTTTCGCTAAAGCTGTTGACATTTGTGTGAACAATCGCAAGGAAAAGCAACATTTGCTGGAGCATTTACGTAAAGAATGGATAGACAAGCTTTCTCGCCTGGAAGGCGTGCCGATTGTGGTAAATGGCCATCCGACCGATCGGCTGCCCCATATCGCGAATATAAGCTTTATCGGCATCGATACCGAAACGATGCTGATGAATCTTGATATGGAGGGAATCGCTGCGGCGAGCGGATCTGCCTGCACGTCCGGCGCATTGGAGCGCTCGCATGTGCTGCGTGCAATGAATCTGTCGGAAGAAAGACTTCTCTCGGCCGTACGATTTAGCTTCGGTTTGGGGAATACTATGGAGGAATTGGAAGGCGCCGCGCAAAAAGTTGCAACGATTGCCGCGCGCATCCGTACTACCGTTTAGGAGGCCTCCGTCTTCAGGTGATCAAACTTCAACAATTAATCGGACTGCCGGTCATTGCCATTCATTCCGGCAAGCGGCTCGGTCAGGTCAAGGACGCATGGTTCGACGAGCATTGGAAGCTGTTGGCGCTTATTGTTGAGGATGCCAGATGGCTCGGCTCCGCGATCAAGGCGGTGGCCTGGTCGGAGGTGCTGACCTGCGGCGACGACGCGGTGCTGGTGTCCGGAGAGCAGGCGGTTATGCCTGTTAAGGCGGGCGACATCTTGCGTTCGTTTGACACAGGAGTCGTGAAGCTGAAAGACATGCCTGTCGTAACCGTGCAAGGCTCGCAATTGGGCCGGGTATCCGATGTTTATTTTTACCCTTTTCAGGGTACACAAATAGTAGGCTACGAGCTTACGGATGGTTTCATTTCGGATCTGATGGAAGGGCGCAGATGGCTGAGAGCTCCGGATGATTCGGAGGCCGTGCTGCTCGGGGAAGACGCGATTATCGTTCCTGCCGTCAGTGAAGCGGAATTGGAGCCTGTCGCAGCTTCCAATTCAGAGGATAGGGAGAAATGAAAGATGATGAAATGTCCCAACTGCAGTTCCAAAGATATCGGAAAGATCGGTTCCCACCAATTTTATTGCTGGGGCTGTTTCATTGAGCTGACGGTTAACGGCGAGAAAATGTCGGTCTACCAGGTCGAAGAAGACGGCACGCTCAGCTCGCTCGACGATTTGTTCTTCGAAGAGGAAATGCCGCAAATTCACGCCAATTAGTCGATTACGGCTCTGAGCCGACTTTCGTAACGCTTCCCGGCCCCGGGAAGCGTTATTTTTTATGCGCTGCGACGGCTTTGGGAAATGCGGAGGAAGATGGATGAACCGCGCTGCTTGTACATATACTAGAACAAGATGCGGTCACTTGCGCTTACGTTATCCTTACGTGCGAAGCTGGTGAATCAATCGATTTCGCGGGGGTGAGGGGATGGAGCGGTTCACGAAAAACCGTATTTTCGTCGGACTCGTTTATCTCATATTAGGTTTGATCGTTCTCTACTTGCTGCTGCTCGTGAAGCCGATCATCGCGCATTTGTATTTCTTTCTGAAAGCGGTCCTTGCTCCTTTTCTAATCGCCATGATTATTTCCTATGTGCTGAATCCGATCGTGACGATGCTTCATGCGCGAAGAGTGCCGAGAACGATGGCGGTATTATTGATTTACATCGTTTTTTGCGCGGCATTGGCTGTCATTCTCGTAAATGTCATTCCGATGTTTGCCGAGCAGCTGCAGGAGCTGAATCATCATGTGCCCGATCTAACGATGAGAGCCCAAAGCCTCGTCACGGATTTGAACAATACGTCCTTTCTGCCGGAAAGCTTGCGGGACGGCATCAATAAATCGCTAGTACATATGGAGAAAAAGATTTCCGAAGCGATCATCCATTTCGTCAACAATATCGGCTCGGTCATCAATGCGGTATTTATTACGTTTATTATACCGTTTCTCGCTTTCTATATATTGAAGGATTTCGACCTGTTCGAGCGGACCGTTATTACGTATGTGCCGAAATCGCACCGCAAGCATACCGTCAGGCTGCTGAAAGATATCGACGCTGCGCTTGGCAGCTATATTCGAGGACAGTTTCTTGTCTGCCTGATCGTCGGCATTCTCGCCTATATCGGCTATATGATTATCGGCGTTCCTTATCCGCTGCTGCTAGCCTCCGTTGTGTCCATTACGAACATTATTCCTTATCTAGGGCCTTTCTTTGGCGCGGCGCCGGCCGTATTGGTGGCTTCGACGATATCAGTGAAAATGGTCGTTCTCGTCATTGTCGTCAATACCGTCTGCCAAATTCTCGAAAGCAACGTCGTTTCTCCGCAAGTGGTCGGTCGTACGCTGCATATGCATCCACTTTCGATTATCTTTGCGCTGCTCGTCGGCGGGGAAGTGGCGGGCATCGTCGGGATGATTCTGGCCGTTCCGATTTTCGCGGCGCTGAAAGTCATTGTGCAGCATATTTTCGCCTACTATGTGCGCAGAAAGACCATTTGACAAACGGGAGGGCCTGTCGATATACTGGAACAAACGTTGATGAAAAAGAGTAGGCCGTAGCCCGTCCATCAGAGAGAGGACTTCTTCGCCCCCGCACAGCTCGCAAGACTGTCGGCCAGGCGTCGGGTGTGAAAGTTCTCAGGCGAAGAATGGCCGAAAGCTGCTTTCGGAGTGTGAACGAACTTCACCGGCTTGGACCCGTTAACGTCCGTATGAGGAGATTGCTTGAAGGCTGTGCAAGCCCCTTTCTTTAAAACGAAGGAAGCGGGAGGATGCGAGCCAGTCGGCAATAACCAGGGTGGTACCGCGAAATGTGAATTCGTCCCTGTCTATGACAGGGGCTTTTTTTATGTTCATTAGAAGATGGAGGGGTAATCAATGAAAGCAAGTGAAATTCGTTCCAAATGGCTCGCATTTTTCGAGAGCAAAGGACATCATATCGAGCCGAGCGCCTCGCTCGTCCCGCATAACGATCCGTCGCTTCTCTGGATCAATGCCGGCATGGCGCCTCTGAAGCCTTACTTCGACGGACGCGTCATTCCAGACAATCCGCGCATTACGAACTCGCAGAAATGCATTCGTACAAACGACATCGAGAACGTCGGCAAAACGCGCCGGCACCATACGTTTTTCGAAATGCTGGGCAACTTCTCGATTGGCGACTATTTTAAAGAAGAAGTGATCACTTGGGCATGGGAGTTTCTGACGAGCAAGGAATGGATCGGCTTTGATCCAGAGCGCTTGTCCGTTACCGTCTACACCGAGGACGAAGAGGCGCTCAAGCTGTGGAACGAGAAAATCGGCGTGCCGCTGGAGCGCATCTACAAGCTGGAAGAGAACTTCTGGGATATCGGCGAAGGCCCTTGCGGACCTTGTACCGAAATTTTCTACGACCGCGGCGACAAGTACGGCGATCTTAATGATCCGGAATGCTGGCCGGGCGGCGAGAACGAGCGTTTCCTCGAAGTGTGGAACCTTGTCTTCTCGCAATTCAACCATAATAAAGACGGCAGCTACACGCCGTTGCCGAACAAAAACATCGATACGGGCGCGGGTCTCGAACGGTTCGCTTCCATTTTGCAAGACGTCGATTCGAACTTTGACACCGATCTGTTCATGCCGATTATTGGCCGCACCTGCGAAATCGCCGGCGTGAAATACCATGTCAATGACGAGCATGACGTAGCGCTGAAAGTAATCGCCGACCATATTCGTACCGTGACGTTCGCGGTAGGCGACGGAGTTATGCCGTCCAACGAGGGCCGCGGTTACATTATCCGCCGTTTGCTCCGCCGCGCTGTCCGCTACGGAAAAACGTTGGGCGTCGACCGTCCATTCCTGTATGAACTGACGGCGGTTGTGGGCGATGTAATGGGCGTCTACTATCCGGAGGTAGTGGAGAAGCGCGAATTCATCGAGCGCGTCATCCGCACGGAAGAAGAGCGGTTCCATGAGACGCTGTCGGAAGGACTTGCGCTGCTGTCCGAACTGGTGAAGTCAGCAGGCAAAGACGGCATCAAGGAAATCGGCGGAGACGACGCGTTCAAGCTTTACGACACGTACGGCTTCCCGTTCGACTTGACCGAAGACTTCGCTGCAGAGAACGGCATGACGGTCGACCGGGCAGGCTTCGACGCCGCGATGGAAGCACAGCGCGAACGTGCGCGCGCCGCTCGCCAAGATACGGGCAGCATGAAGGTGCAAGGCGGTCCGCTCGCCGATTTCACGATTAAAAGCGAGTTTGTTGGCTATAATGAACTGGTAACAGCGTCCAAAATTACGGCTGTCGTGCTGAACGACGAGCTTGTAGATTTGGCGGGAGAAGGCAGCAAGGTGCTCGTTCTGCTCGACCGCACGCCGTTCTACGCCGAAAGCGGCGGTCAAATCGGCGATCGCGGCACAATTACCGGCAAAGGCTTCACGCTGCAGGTAGAAGATGTCACGAAAGCGCCGCATGGCCAAAACGTGCATCATGCGGTCGTTGTCAGCGGAACGCTGCGCTCCGGCGAGACGGCGGAAGCAGCTGTAGCCCGTTCGGTTCGCGAAGATATTGTGAAAAACCATACGGCAACCCACTTGCTGCATAAAGCGCTCAAGGAAGTGCTCGGCGACCATGTCAACCAGGCGGGCTCGCTCGTTGAGCCGGATCGTCTGCGCTTCGACTTCTCGCACTTCGGCAGCATTACGGCTGAGGAGCTTGCGGACATCGAGCGTCGCGTGAACGAGCAAGTATGGCTCGGCACGCCGGTTGTGATTCAGAGCAAGCCGATTGCCGAGGCGAAAGCGATGGGCGCGATGGCGCTGTTCGGCGAGAAATACGGCGATGTCGTTCGCGTGGTGCAGGTTGGCGATTACAGCATCGAGCTGTGCGGCGGCTGCCATGTCTCGAATACGTCGCAGATCGGTCTGTTCAAGCTGCTCGGCGAGAGCGGCATCGGTTCCGGCGTACGCCGGATTGAAGCGGTGACCGGCCGCAGTGCATACGAGTACATGGAAAGCCAATTCGATCTGCTGAAGCAAGCGTCCGCTCTGCTGAAATCGAATAACGCCGACGTTCCGAAACGGATCGAGGCGCTGTTCGGCCAAGTGAAAGAGCTCGGCCGCGAGAACGAATCGCTGCAGGCGAAGCTGAGCCGCATCGAAGCCGGTTCGCTAGAAGACCAGGCGAAGACGGCCGGTGACGTGACGGTATTGACGGCGAAGGTGAGCGCGCCTTCGATGGACGCGCTGCGTGGCATCGTAGACGAGCTGAAGCTGAAGCTTCCTTCGGCTGTCATCGTGCTTGGCGCGGTACAGGAAGACAAGGTCAATCTGGTGGCCGCCGTGTCTGCCGATCTGGTGAAAAAAGGATTCCATGCTGGCAAAATCGTCAAGGAAGCTGCTGCTCATTGCGGCGGCGGCGGCGGCGGCCGCCCGGATATGGCGCAAGCAGGGGGCAAGGACGCATCCAAACTGGACGAAGCTTTGAAACTTGCTGAAGCTATGGTTCTGAACCAATCAAATGTGATATGATAGTGATGGAAACGTTAAAATGACTGCGGATGAAAGCGAGGTGCCGGCGATGAGTTCCATGGACAACACGATGAAGTTCAGTGTAAAAGGAGAAGGGGTCGAAACCTCTTCACAAGACATTTTGCTGACGGTGCACGAAGCGCTCCTCGAGAAGGAGTACAACCCGATCAATCAGATTGTAGGGTACTTGCTGTCGGGAGATCCCGCCTATATTCCACGGCATAACAACGCCAGAAGCCTGATTCGCAAAAAAGAACGCGATGAACTCATTGAAGAGCTTGTCCGGTTTTATTTGAGCAACAAGAAATCTTGAGGATATGGAGCCGGACGAGACAATGAGAATCATGGGATTGGATTATGGCGACCGCAACATCGGCGTGGCGGTCAGCGACGCTTTCGGATGGACCGCGCAAGGTACTGGGGTCGTCCAAAAGCGCCGCGACGGCAGCGAGATGGATCGAATTGCCGAGCTCGTGCAAGAGCACGAGGTGACAGAAATCGTCGTCGGATTGCCGAAGAATATGAATAACACGATCGGTCCGCGCGGCGAGATTAGCATCGCATTCGCAGAGCAGCTGCAGAAGCAATTGAACTTGCCGGTTCACCTTTGGGATGAACGGCTGACGACCGTTTCCGCTGAACGAACGCTGTTGGAAGCGGATGTTAGCCGCAAGAAGCGAAAGCTTGTCGTGGACAAAATGGCGGCGACGCTCATTTTGCAAAATTATCTCGATTCTAAAACGAAAAGGTGAGGGTAAAGATGACAAAGGATGACATGCAGTTCGAAGAACCGGAAATTATTTATATTCCGGATGAAGACGGCAACGAAGAAGAATTCGAAGTCATCATGAAGTTCGAAGTGGACGGCTCTGATTCGAAATATATGATGGTTGTGCCGATCGCTGAAGAAAGCGACGAGGAAGAGGAAGTATACGCTTTCCGTTACGAAGAAGACGGCGACGATCTGAAGCTTTACACGATCGAAGACGAAGAGGAATGGAACATCGTCGAGGAAACGTTTAACACGCTGCTCGGCGAAATGGAGGAAGACTAGTAATGGAGCCTAACGATCGTGTGGTTCCGGTTCCGCTCCAACGACTGCAGGAAGCTTACGGCAACGAAGTCGAGCTCATCGGAGAAGGCGGGCAGCCCGAGCTTTTCCTAATTAAGGCGGAGTTCCAGCTCGGTCCGTATGTATACGCCTCCTTACAGTCGCCGGCTATGGCGAAGGAACAGGAAGTAGAACTGTTCCGCGTCCTCTTGAACGACGAAGGCGAGCTGCAGCTTGCTACAATCGAGGATGACGAGGAATGGGAGCTTGCCGCGGAGGCTTATGACGACCTGCTGTTCGCAGGCGAGGATATGCCTTAGGGCCGGCTATCGCCGGCTCACCGCTACAACCGGATAGTTCAATGAACGAAGAGCGGCTCACACCGCTCTTTTTCACGGAATAAAGCGGGATGCGGACGTGAAGCAGCTGTAAATCAGTGTTTTCGCCTTCTGCAGAACTGGAGTCGAATGAGTAATTACGCAGCTTGAGAAGTTGTTGCAGGCGGTTATAAATCATTTAACGGGAGGAAGCGAAGGTTGGGTAGAGCGAATCGAAATTCATCAGGTCCGACACCGGCCCGCATAGCGATGTGGGTCGTTATCAGTTTGCTTAGCATTATGATTATCGGAGCCGGAAGCGTATTTTTGTATGTATGGACAGGCCTTAAGCCGACAAAGGCGGGAGAGCCGAAGCAGGTTGTTATCGAGAAGGGCTCTTCGGCGTTTGTAGTATCCGATGTGCTCGAGAAGCAGGGAATCATTCGAAACTCTTTCATTTTTAAATATTACTTGAAATTGAAGAACGAAGGCACGCGCTTTCAGGCGGGCACTTACGAATTAAGTCCGGGCATGGATAAAGACGCCGTCATTGCCAAGCTGAACAGCGGCGAGACCGTGAAAGAGGATACGATTAAGTTTACGATTCCGGAAGGATTTACGGTGCTGCAAATCGCCGATAAGCTGGCTGCGGACAAGCTGGTTGACCGCGACAAGTTTTTAGCGCTCGCCGATTCCGCGACCGCCGATTGGGGCGATATCGAGGCGGTTCGATCCATTCCGAAGGATGGTAAGCTGCATCATCGTCTGGAAGGCTACTTATTCCCTGAAACGTACGAGCTGAAGATGGAGAGCACCGAACAGGATATTTTGAACCGGATGCTGGCCGAACTGGATAAGAAGCTGGACGCCTTGCCTGAGAACTGGCAGGAGGCGATGGAAGAGCGCAAGTTGAATCTGCATCAGCTGCTGACGATCGCTTCTTTGGTGGAGCGGGAGGTTGTTGTGAAGGATGAGCGTGCGATTGTGTCCGGGGTCATCAACAACCGGATTAAGAAAGGCATGCCGCTGCAAATCGATGCTACCGTGCAATATTTGCTCGACAAGCCGAAGGAACGGCTGATGGAGAAAGATTTGCTGATCGACAGCCCTTATAACACGTACAAAACGAAAGGGCTGCCTCCGGGGCCGATCGCAAGCCCGAGTCTCGCTTCGATTGAAGCGGCGCTCTATCCGGAAGAGACCGATTACTTCTATTATGTCACGAAAAAAGACGGCTCTCAGTCTCACTTGTTTGCCGTCACTTATAAAGAGCATTTGAAAAACATCGAGAAAAGCAACCAGACTGCCAAGCAAGGAGAGTAAATGAGCTATGGGTAAAAAGCCTGAATTATTGACGACCGCCTCGTCGCTTGCGGAGCTGGAGGCGCTGGCCGATGCTGGCGCCGACGCTTTCGTCGTCGGTGAGTCGCGTTACGGCATGCGGCTTCCCGGCGAATTCGACGCGGCGGCTATTGCGCAAGCGGTTAAGCTTGCTGAGCCGCGCGGCGTCAAAATTTACGCCTCGCTTAACAATTTGATGGACAACACCGTGCTGGATTCGCTGCCTGCTTATGTTCGCAGCTTGTCCGAGGCGGGAGTGAGCGGAATTGTTTTTGGCGATCCGGCCGTGCTGATGACGGCGAGAGCCGAGGCGCCTCACCTTCCGCTGCACTGGAACGCGGAAATGACGTCCACGAACTACAAGACAGCCGAGTATTGGGGACGCCGGGGCGCCTCGCGTTTCGTGCTGGCCAGAGAGCTCAATATGGATCAAATTGTCGAGATGAAGTCGGCTACCGCTATGGCGGTCGAAGTACAAGTACATGGCATGACGAATATCTATCACTCTAAACGGAATCTCGTCAACAGCTACATGGATCATCAGCAAACTTCAGGTCGGATTGAAGGCATCGATTCGGCAAGCGGTCTTTATTTGACCGAGGCGGAGCGGCCGGGCGAACGCTATCCGATATTCGAGGACGCGAACGGCACGCATATTATGAGCGCCGACGACGTATGTATGCTGGAGAATTTGCATGAGCTGATGGAAGCGGGCGTCGACAGCTTGAAAATCGAAGGGATGCTCAAGCCGCTCGCCTATAACGAAGCGGTCGTGAGAGCTTACCGTCATGTGATCGACGCGTATTGCGCCGATCCTGCAGGCTACCGTTTTGATGATGAGTGGCTGGAACCGATACGAGAATTGCAGAATCCGGAGCGCGAGCTGACATTCGGCTTCTTTTATAAAGAACAGGTATATTGAAATGTGAAGGAACCGGAGCCGGGCGGCGGCAGAGCCATGCCGGCCTGCGGTTTAAAGGAGGACAACGAAGATGGCAACAGCAGGGCAGATAACACCGCGCTACCAAGGCAAGCGGCATCGGCTCGAACGGCCGGAGCTGCTTGCTCCCGCCGGCAATCTCGAGAAGCTGAAGTTCGCGGTCCATTACGGCGCGGACGCCGTCTATATCGGCGGGCAAAAATACGGCCTGCGCTCCAATGCGGATAATTTCAGCTTCGAGGAAATGAAGGAAGGCGTCGAATTCGCGGCGCGTTACGGCGCAAAGGTGTTTGTGGCTACCAATATATATGCCCACAACGAGGATTTGGATGGTCTTGAAAGCTATTTGAAGAAGCTCGAGGAAGTCGGTATTGCGGCCATTATTGCAGCTGATCCGATTATCGTCGATACGGCGCAGCGGGTCGCTCCGAAGCTGGAGGTGCATTTGAGCACGCAGCAGTCGACGATCAACTGGCAGGCTGTCCAGTTCTGGAAGGACGAAGGGCTGCCGCGCGTCGTGCTCGGGCGGGAAACAAGCTTTAAGGAAATCGCCGAAATTAAACAGCATGTCGATATTGAGATCGAAGCTTTCATCCACGGAGCGATGTGCTCATCGTATTCGGGACGATGCGTGCTCAGCAATCATTTTACTGATCGCGACTCGAACCGCGGGGGATGCTGCCAATCATGCCGCTGGAAGTACGACTTGTTCATTGACGAGGAGCAGCAGGCTTACGAGGAAGGCGACGATCAGTTCACAATGGGCTCCAAAGATTTGTGCATGATCGATTACATGCCTGAGCTCATTGACGTCGGCGTAGACAGCTTCAAAATCGAAGGACGGATGAAGAGCCTCCATTACGTGGCTACCGTCGTCAATGTCTATCGACAGGCGATCAACGCTTATTTTGACAATCCCGAAGGCTACGAGTTAAAGCCGGAGTGGGTGGAGGAAATCAATAAAGCGGCCAATCGACCGCTCAATACGGGCTTTTTCCTCGATGCACCAGGCGCTGAGGATCATATTTATAGTCCTGAGGAGAAGGCGGCGCCTTACGATTTTGCCGGCGTCGTGCTGTCTTACGACGAAGGAACGAGCATAGCGGTCGTTCAACAGCGCAATCATTTCATGCCAGGGCAGGAAGTCGAGTTCGTAGGACCCGGTGGCAGGTTCTTCAAACAAACGCTGGACGGTATAGCCGACGAGAACGGCAATGCGCTCGATGCCGCGCGGCACCCGCTGCAGTCCATTCAAATTCGCACGCTGCATCCGGTTAAGCCAATGGACCTGATGCGTAAAAAAATGGGTAAAAAACAATAAATTCGGACATAAACAGGAATGATCAAAAATCGATCATTCCTGTTTTCTTTTTGAAACGGAAATAAGCGTTTAACTGTGGTTCGACTATTAGTAATTATCATACACGACGAGATTCGACGATATATTTTATCAATTGACAATTGTCTAATCATACCAAATAATAGGGTTATATTCATACCTAACTTTAGGTGTAAAGTACGATGCCTGTTTGCGAAAGTCGTACCATTTTCACATTACTATCGGACAAAGGCGGTGCCTGACTTTGAAGAAGGAACGGAATAAGAAGCAGTTGCAGGACAAGCAGAGCTCGGCTGCAAACAAAAGTTCGGCCTCCGGCAATCAATTGAAAGCGCAAACAAGCGGCAGTGCAAGCGGTAGCGCAGCAGCATCCTCCAAGTCGCTGTTTCAAGGGATGACATTGACGAGTCCTTCGCGGTCGGTCGGCACGAAGCTGTTTATTATTATTTTCGTCAGCATTGTAGCCTGCGTCCTAGTCGTCGGTTTAATGGCCTACAGCCAGACGAAGAAAATTGTCGAGGAAAAGGTGTCGAGCGCAAGCTTGCAAACCATTAATCAGTCGGCTTCCAACTTGGATATTATTTTTAAAAACTACGAAGATATAACGATGCAAATTCTGATCGATAAAGAATTCCACAAGCTTGTCGGCAAAATGAAGGACAGCAACGACGATTACTCGAAGTTCGAGGCTTCGAAGGATCTGACCGATAAAGTTCAAAATTTTGTCATGGGCAACAACTCGATTCTCGGAATCTATTTGCTGCCGCTTGATCCGAAGCTATCGGTCGTAACGGCGGGCGGCGCGAGCGTGGCCTCCTCCGAGAAGCTGGTTAACAGCGACTGGTTCCAGAAGGTGAAGGAAGCGAACGGGAAGGCCTACTGGGTCGAAACGCAGCTGGAAGGCTTCGGCGATTCGATCGCGAAGCCGACGTCGATTGGCGTCGGACGGGTGCTCAACGATACGACCATGAATTCCGCAGGCTATCTCATGCTTATGGAAATCTCCTTGTCGGAAATTGAGAAGCAATACGAGAATGTCAATCTTGGCGAAGGCAGCCAAATTACGATTGTGGACGCCAATAACAACTATATCGCCAATCCCGATCCCACTATGATCGGCAAGCCGCAAACGGTCGCTTTGCCGGCCAATGAAGAGGGCGAGCAAGGCGGATCGGCGAAGGTGGCATCGACCGGTGGAGAAGCGGTGCTGGCGGCTTATAAGACATTCAAAATGGTTGACTGGAAGCTGGTCGGCACGATACCGGTCGATCAACTCGTTAAGGATGCGAACGTCATTCGCCAAATGACGTGGATTACGATTATCGCTGCGGCTCTTATCGCAATTGCAATCGGAATGCTGGTCATCCGGACGGTAGCGATGCCGCTAACCAACTTGCGCAATCTGATGAATGAAGGGGAGCGCGGCAATTTGACCGTTCGTTCATCCTTGAAGGGCCGGAAGGACGAGATTGGACAGCTCGGCGAAAGCTTTAACCAAATGATGGTGCAAATTACGCAGCTCGCTAAGCAGACGACGCAATCGGCGCAGGACGTGCTGGCTACGGCGAGCGAACTGTCCGACGCTTCTAAGAAAACGGCCTTGTCGTCGAGGGAAATTTCGACGGCGACTGAAGAGATTGCGAGCGGCGCAAGCAGCTTGGCCGTGGAAGCAGAGAAAGGGACCGACCTGACGAACAACATTAACGAGCAGATGAGCAGTGTAATGGCTGCGAACGCACAGATGGTTGAGTCGGCAGGAGAGGTTGAAAAGGCGAGTCAGCAAGGTACCGCTTATATGGGCATCTTGATTGAGAAGACGGGTCAAACCGAGGAAATGACCCGTTCGATGGTCGAGAAGGTCGACAGCTTGAAGGAGAGCACCGGATCGGTCGTGAAAATTCTCGACGTGCTGAACAGCATAACAAAACAGACGAATATTTTGTCCTTGAATGCGACCATCGAGGCGGCGCGTGCCGGTAGTGCCGGCAAAGGCTTTATGGTCGTTGCGGACGAAATACGCAAGCTGGCTGACCAGTCCCGCCAATCCATTGATGTCGTTGCTCAAATTATTGAAACGATTCGCAGCGAAATCGAAGAAACAGTTCGCGTTCTGTCGGAGGCGTATCCGCTGTTCCAGGAGCAGATCGGCTCGGTGAAGGAAGCCAATCAAATCTTCTATACCGTGGAGCGGCAAATGGGACAATTCGTTACTCATCTCGGTTCCGTAACGGAGTCTATCGGCCATCTGGACGAATCGCAGACGGTGCTGACTGAAGCGATGGGCAATGTCAGCGCGGTCGCTCAGCAGTCGTCGGCTACCTCCGAAGAAGTAGCATCGCTCAGCTCCGAGCAGCTCAGCATAAGCAACGGCCTCGTGCAGTTGTCGGAGCGCCTGGATACGGTATCCCGCGAGCTGAAAGAATCACTGGCCCGTTTTCAAATTAATGAGTAAGAAACATTGATGAATAGAAATCAGCCATCCGCCTGGGCGGAGCCGGACAACCGGCTTCGCCCAGGCGGATTTTTTTGTTTTACCGCAGCAATAACAAGGGGATACTGCGAATAAAATGCTATTGCTGGAGGCTTGCATCATGGTGAAACGGGCGATTGCGGTCGCGATGCTGATTACGGTCGTTTTGGGATTATTTATCGTCAGGCTGGCGTGGCTGCAGCTGTTTCCGTGGTCCCATCACGCTTCCACGGCGGCCGTGAAAAGCAGTACGAGAATGTCTGTCGCGCAAAGACAGCGCAGCTTAACGCTCGATACAGGCAGAGGAGACTTCGTCGATCGTTACGGGCGAGCGATAACGGGTGAGACCTATGACTCCGTCGCCCTTTTCCCGATCCATCCGGAAGCGAGAGGCACTGAACGCGACTTAGCTGAGCTGGCTAAGCTGCTCAAAGTGCCGGAAAGCGAGCTGCTTGCGAAGTGGAATGGCATGGAATCCCCCGATTATTGGCGCAGCGAAAAGAAAGAACAGCCTTACCGGCTGAGCGAAGAGCAGAAACGCCGGCTTGCAAGCCTGCACCTGAATGGGGTACGCGTCCTTCCTTATCGCAGCAGAGCGCTTCATTTGTTCCAAGCGATCGGATTTACGAGCCAGCATCCGGAGTGGCTTAAGTCCGCTTATCCGAACGAGCTTGCAAGCGGGAAGCGAAAGCTGACCGATCAAGTCGGCGGCATTGGGCTCGAGAAATCGCTGGACAAGCTGCTGCGCGGTATTGGCGAGACGAAAGCGTCATACTTCGTTGACGGCAAGTACAAGCCTTTGAGCGGCTTGGATATGCGCATCACCGGACCGGAAAACGCCTACTACCCGCTGCAAGCCGTAACGACGATCGATCTGGAACTGCAGGAGAGGCTGGAAGCTTACGCGGATGCGCAGGGTTTGAAAGAAGGAGCGATTGTCGTGTTGGATGCCCACAACGCCGATATTGTAGCGATGGTGTCGCGTCCGGCGATGAGCCGCCGTTTCGCGGCGGGAGGGGAGAACGGGCAAATTAACCATGCGCTTGTAGCGGTTCCTCCGGGCTCCGTCTTTAAATTGGTGACGGAAGCGGCGGCGCTTGAGGCAGGCGTAGCCGCCGAGAACGAGATATTCACGTGCAACGGAGAATACGGCCGTTACGGTCTTAGCTGCTGGAAGGAAGGCGGGCACGGCAGGCTGACGCTGCGGGAAGGGCTGGCTCAATCGTGCAACGTCGCTTTCGCGACGATTGCCGAGCGACTTCGGCCTGAGCAGCTGGAACGGACGGCCGCGGCGTTAGGCGTAGGAAAACAAGTCGGCTGGTATGCGGCGAAGCCGTTTGGGCCTTTTCGCGAGCCGCTGCGCCTACTTGGAGAGGAGGAAGCGGGCAGACTGTTCTATATCGACGGAAGCGCCTCAACGGCGGAGTCGAAAACGAATAAGGTGAATAAAGCGAATAAAACGAATAAAGCGAATGAACCGAGAGAAGTGGAAGAAGCGGTAGAAGCGGCAGAAGCGGCAGCATCTGTGGCGGCAGCGCAGGCGCGCAAGCAGATCGACGGCGGCGTTATGGCGCAAAGCGGCATCGGCCAGCGGGATGTGCTGATGACGCCGCTTCAGGCAGCGAATTTGACGGTGACGCTGTTAAATCACGGACGCGTGATGGAGCCGCGCCTTGTCAGTGAGATTCGTTACGCCAATGGAGGAAGGTTGAGCGAGCTGCACGAAAAACGGCTTGCTGGCAATCGCATTCAGCCAGCCACCGCCCGCAAGCTGCTGCGAGGTATGGAGGCGGTCGTCGACCATGGCACGGGCCGCTCGATTCGCGAAGGCATATGGCAGGTCGCCGGCAAATCCGGCACCGCCGATGTGAAGCGGAATGGAACGCCACGCATTCATCAATGGTTTACCGGTTACGGCCCGGCGCAGTCGCCGCAGTATGCAACTGCTGTACTGGCGAAATATCGGCCTTCCGGCAGCGCCAATCAAGCAACTGCTTTATTTCGCGGCGTGATGGATATATTGGCGGAGCATGAGATCAGGCGCTTGGCAGACACTGATAAGCGGTAAGCTTAACTTTTGCAAAAGAAGAAAATGCCTCGATACGCATGAGTCGCAGCAGCATTGGTCAGCTGCGACTCGGTATAGAGGCAGAGGAGCATTGGTCAGTTGTGACTCGGTATCGAGGCAAAGGAGCATTGATCAGTTGTGACTCGAGTACCGGGTCTAAGAAGCATTGGTCAGTTGCGACTTGAGTATCGGGTCTAGGAAGCTTAAGTAGACGCTAAATTGCGTTTTCCGGTACTAGCTTGGGATTAAACAGACTGCTCCGGCTTGTCCGGCCCTATACCGGGCTCAGGAGCGGGGCCAGGGTCTGTGGCTAGAAATGGCGCTTTTTCGAACTCATCCTGCGGCATTCGAATCCAGCGATGGAAGAAGCCTTGATCGTACAGCGCTTTAATCAATATGATTAGCACCGGCGACAGGATGACACCAGCAACGCCGAACAATTTCAGCGAAATAATCATGCACGCAAGCATAGTGAAGGCAGAGACGCCGAGCGTGTCGCCCGTAATTTTTGGCTCCAATATTTGACGCGTCAGCACGACGGCGAGGAACAAGACGGACAGCCAGATCGCCAGCGTAAAGTTGCCGACGATGAATAAATAAATAATCCAAGGAATAAATATGGTGCCGACGCCAAGCAACGGCAAAATATCGAAGAAAGCGGCCAGCAGCGAAATCGCAAACGCGTTATTGACGCCAAGCAACAGCAGCGAGACGAAGATAACGACGAACGTAATGCTGATCATAATCGCTTGCGCTTTAATATAGCCGGAAATGCCTTTGAATACATTTTCACGCAGGAAGAAGAACGCTTGCTTGAATGTATTGGGCGTCTTTTCTTTCGCTGTTTTTTTCCAAATTTTAATTTCAATGCTCAAAAAGTACGCCAGTATAATGCCGATTACAAAGTTAAATAGAAAATTGGAGAAGGAAGTGACGTAGCCGTAAAGGCTGTTGAACAATTTGGTCAGCAGCTTCGGCAAATTGTCGGTAACGCCTTTAATATATTCGGTTGTTTTGCGAACCCAGTCGCTCGGCAGCGATTCGAGCTTTTGCTGAATGACGTCGGCGTTCGCCTCGACCTGTCTTTCCAATAACTTCTGATATTTCGGCAAGCTGTGATCGATGAAATCTTTTCCTTGGATCGTCAGTATGTAGGCAAGCCCGGAAAAAGCGGCGAGAATGACGGCCGAGAAAAGAAGCACGGATATGCCCGAGGCGATCGACTTTTTGACGCCGATTTTATTCAGCCTACGAGCGAGCGGCTCGATGCATAGGTAGATGACGAAGGAGAAAAAAATAGGGGTAGCAATTTTGTACAAGTAGCTGAATGTCAGCATGATTAAGTACACCGTCAGCGCAATAAGGCCGATATCGAATGCGGTGCGCCAATATTTTTTGTAAAACGGCAGCATGTTCGCAGCTCCTTCGTAATATAGGATTATATCCGATTCAATTGTACTATAATTTTGAAATGGATGCCTATTTCAAGTCCGTTATGTTACAATTAAATTTACGGTCATCTACTAAAAGAGATATGCCGAAGATTTAACTAATTTCTAAATAATGGGGGAAAAATTGGTGAATTTGCTGCTTTGGGCACTTTACTTCTTTTCGTTTTATGCCTTTCTCCCCGCATTTATTAGCCGTACATTTGGATTTCGCGTATTCAAGAAAGGGAAGGTGGAGCGTGAAATTGCGCTGACGTTCGACGACGGTCCCGATCCTGAATATACGCCGCAGTTATTGGATTTGCTTGCGCGTTACAAGGCGAAAGCCACGTTTTTTGTAGTCGGCTCACATGCGGAGAAACACCCGGAACTGCTGCGCCGCATGCATGAGGAAGGGCATATTATCGGCATTCATAATTATGTTCATAAATCGAATTGGCTCATGCGTCCACGCACGGTCAGAAAACAGATTCAGCAAACAGCGGATATTATCCGCGAGGCGACGGGAGCTGATTCGGTTTTTTATCGGCCGCCGTGGGGAATCGTTAACGTATTCGATTACGGTAACCTGGGACACTACCAGATCGTACTCTGGTCCTCCATGTTTGGCGATTGGCGGTCGGCGCTGGGAGCTGACAAGCTAAAGCAGCGGATGATGGAGAAGCTTCGTCCTGGTGAGATTGTTTTATTGCACGACTGCGGACGGACGCCCGGAGCGGACGCGGACGCGCCCGCTCAAATGCTGATCGCTTTGGAGGCTTACTTGAAGGAAGGAGCTAATCGGGGGTACCGCTTTATCGGCGTAAGGGAAATGATGGAGCTGTCGGAATTAGCTAAGAACGGCGCAGTAAGCAGCAAGTCGGAGCCGCGGGCAGTTGCGCAGCCGCCGCGGCAGTCGTTTTGGAAAAGAACGGTGATTCGTCTGTGGCTGTTGTATGAGAAGGCGTTTCACGTTGTTTATGGCCTGAAACAAGTGGGGGACGCCAGTCCGGCTTTTCACTATCGCGTGAAAAAGTACGGCGGAGAGGCGGTTGAGCTGTCCAACGGGGAACAGCTGTCCAAGGGCGATAAAATTGTTGAGTTGCATTTCGACAATAAGAAGCTAAGCACGATAGCCGCTCAGTCCAAGTCGCCGCTTGCAACAGGCATACGCATATTGCGGGAAGTCGAACAGGCGCTTCCGGTGCTCGCAAATACGATTGCCGGCGATCCCGACGCTAGAGCCGCAAAGTCCATATACGGCGTTACAATGGTCTATCGAGGCGCGAATAAGCTGGGCTTTCAAATAGTAAACTTGCCCGACGGGCTGTTTGCACGCTCAAGTCGCATTTATTTGCGCGTGCTGATGCGCGTGCTCACTAACAAGCAGCGCAATGCGCGAGCGAAGGAAAGAAGAAGCACCATCGATCCGAAAATGCTGCTCATGCCGATCGGCAATCTGCTGGTGTTAGCGACGACTACACTGCAAGACAGCGCAGTGAAGCTGACCGAAGCGGTCGACAGGGCGCTGCATGCTACGGTGGAAGAGCCTTCGCAAGCTGGTGGCAACACGACCGCGATATAGATATGTAAAAGGAATATGTAAAAGGAATATGTAAAAGGAATATGTAAAAGGAAAAAGTTTGTGCCTGATGTCCGCCCGCTAATCGATGGCGGACGGCAGGCGCAAGCTTTTTGTTTGCAGCTAGAGTGTGATTGATGGGGCACCGCACCTTATGCTGGGAGATGCTTTTGTGATTGACTATATCGCCTCTTTAGAGGCGCAAAAATGAGGGGACAGCCGGTGGGCTGTCCCCTCATTTTTGCTATCGATATATTTACTGGATGGTGAACATTGCTCACATTGATGCTAGGCGCTGAACGCTGGAAATAACGTCCAAAATGCAGTTATTTCGAGGAAATTGGCTGTGAAGCGAGAAATAACTGCCAAATTGCATTTATTGGGTGGGGAGGAGCCTCGAACGGGCATGGAACGCTGGAAATAACGTCCGAAATGCAGTTATTTCGAGAAAACTGGCTGTGGGGCGAGAAATAACTGCCAAATTGCATTTATTAGGTGGGGAGGAAGCTCGAACGGGCATTGAGCACAGGAAATAACGTCCAAAATGCAGTTATTTCGAGGAAATTGGCTGTGGAGCGAGAAATAACTGCCAAATTGCATTTATTGGAGGGGAGGAGGCTCGAACGGGTATGGAACGCTAGGAATAACGTCCAAAATGCAGTTATTTCGAGAAAATTGGCTGTGGAGCGAGGAATAACTGCCAAATTGCATTTATTGGATGAGGTGCAGGCTTGAAGGGGCATGGAACGTTGGAATAACGTCCGAAATGCAGTTATTTCGAGAAAAGTGGCTGTAGAGTGATGAATAACTGCCAAATTGCATTTATTGGGTGGGGAATGCAGATAGGTGACGTTGAGTGTGGAAGCGGGGGAATCAGAGGAATGAGTGAGTTTGGAGGAAGTGGTGAAATCAGATTTCATTACATAGGAGATTTAATTAAATAAGTTAATGTAGCGGGTAGTGGCATAAAGGGGGTTAAAGGATTGAAGCGATGAAAGTGATACACGAGCAATAGACCCACCCACACCACTATCAAAACAAAAAGAAGACGTTCGCATGTAGCGAACGTCTTCTTCTTGATGCCGCAAGCGGCCTTCTTACATTTTCATTACGCCGCCTTCGCTGGCGTTTGTTACAAGGTGGGAATAGCGAGCCAGGTAGCCGCGTTTGATTTTCGGTTCGAAGCCCGGCCAAGCAGCGCGGCGCTTCTCCATTTCCTCGTCGCTGATTTCAAGCGTAATAGTGCGGTTGTTCATGTCCAGCTCGATGATGTCGCCGTCATGAACGAAGGCGATCGGTCCGCCCTCAGCTGCTTCCGGCGAGACGTGGCCGATGCTGATGCCGCGGGATGCGCCGGAGAAACGGCCGTCGGTAATAAGGCCGACTTTCGTGCCGAGGCCCATGCCGACGATTTGCGAAGTCGGAGCGAGCATTTCAGGCATGCCCGGTCCGCCTTTCGGACCTTCGTAGCGGATAACGACAACATGTCCTTCTGTAACTTTGCCGCCTGCAATGCCGGCCAGCGCTTCGTCTTGCGAATCGAAGCAAATTGCCGGACCGCGGTGGTAGCCGCCGACCGATTTGTCGACAGCGCCGACTTTGACGATCGAGCCGCGCGGAGCGAGGTTGCCGAACAGAACGGCCAGACCGCCGCGTTCGCTATGCGGATTGTCGATCGGGTGCAGAACGTCTGTGTCGACAATTTCGCAGCCGACAACGTTCTCGCGAAGCGTTTTGCCTGTAACGGTCAGCATGTCGCCGTTCAGAGCGCCTTCTTTTTTGAACAATTCATTAATAATCGCGCTTACGCCGCCGGCGTTATGCACGTCTTCGATATGATAGTCGGAAGCCGGAGCGATTTTGGCCAAATGCGGCACGCGCTCAGCAACTTCATTGATAAGTTCAATCGGATAATCGATACCTGCTTCGCGCGCAATTGCGAGCGTATGAAGTACGGTGTTGGTCGATCCGCCCATCGCCATGTCGAGTGCGAAGGCGTTGTCGATCGATTCTTTTTTCACGATATCACGAGGCTTGATGTCGGCTTCGATCAGCTTCATCAGCTGGCGTGCCGATTTCTTCACGAATTCTCTGCGCTCAGGCGAAACAGCGAGGATCGTGCCGTTGCCTGGCAGTGCGAGGCCGAGGCCTTCAGCCAAGCAGTTCATCGAGTTAGCCGTGAACATGCCGGAACAGGAGCCGCAAGTCGGACAGCCGAATTGTTCAAGCTCGAGCAGCGACTGGTCGTCGATTTTGCCAGCCATATGAGCGCCGACGCCTTCGAATACGGAAGTGAGCGAGATTGCGCGTCCATCTTTCGTACGTCCGGCTTTCATCGGTCCGCCGCTGACCATAATGGTCGGGATGTTGACGCGGAGCGCGCCCATGATCATGCCCGGAGTAATTTTATCGCAGTTCGGGATACAGACCATGCCGTCGAACCAGTGCGCGTTAACGACTGTTTCTACAGAGTCTGCAATAATTTCGCGGCTTGCAAGCGAGTAGCGCATGCCGATATGGCCCATGGCGATACCGTCGTCGACGCCGATTGTGTTGAATTCGAATGGCACACCGCCGGCTTCGCGAATCGCTTCTTTAACCAGCTTGCCGAATTCTTGAAGATGGACGTGGCCGGGAATAATGTCGATATAAG
Organism: Paenibacillus sp. NPDC058071; assembly: GCF_042885235.1. Taxonomy (NCBI): domain Bacteria; kingdom Bacillati; phylum Bacillota; class Bacilli; order Caryophanales; family Paenibacillaceae; genus Paenibacillus; species Paenibacillus sp. NPDC058071. The sequence goes on along the minus strand of NZ_JBHVSK010000003.1, from coordinate 9,002 downwards.
AGTTGCAAACCGCGATAAACGGCTTGCCGAAATCTTCTTCCTTAACGCCTGCCGCACGAAGAAGGCTGCGGTGAGGAGCGCGGTCAAATCCTTTGGTGATCATGTCTGAACGCATTTTTTTAGACGACATGTAAGTCCCTCCCATTTTGTATGTCGATAACTTTTAGTTTATCATACCGGACAACTATTGGGAAGCGAGCTTCCGCGGCCGTAAAAGGGCGTAAAGCTTAAAAAAGTTTAAAGATTTGCTTATTTTTTCTGAATTCTGACAAGTATGGCGGGCGATCGGCAATGTTATCCTGTATAGTGGGTAAATAAGTTGCGTCGTTTGTTACTGGAACTGCTGTGGAAGCATGAATGTTATGGTATATAGATCGATCGAGAAGGACGGTATATAGGAAAGGGCGATATAGGGTGAGCCGGAAAATATTAATTGTGGACGATGAGCGAGAAATCGCGGAATTGATCGAAATTTATTTGAAGAACGAAGGCTATGAGACGGTACTTGCCGCCGACGGCGAGCAAGCGCTGGAGCGCTTTAGTGAGCAGCGAATCGATCTGATCGTGCTCGATATTATGATGCCTCGCATGGATGGATTGGAATTTTGCCGCAGGCTGCGCAAGGAATACGAGGTGCCGATTCTAATGGTGAGCGCCAAGGCTGAGGATATGGATAAAATTATGGGGCTGATGACCGGCGCCGACGATTACTTGGTTAAGCCGTTTAATCCGCTTGAATTGACGGCTCGCGTTCGTTCGCTGCTTAGAAGATCTTATCAATACAAGGCGGAGCCAGTCGAAAACCGGGGAGAGCATGAGCTTCGGCTTGGCGGGCTGACCATCGACAAAACGAGCCATACGGCACAGGCCGACGGCAAGCCGCTAAATCTGACCTCGACTGAATTCGGCATTTTGCATTTGCTGGCCAGCCATCCAGGGCGGGTATTCAGCGCCGAGGATATTTTTCAGCAAGTATGGAAAGAGAAATATTTTGAATCCAACAATACGGTCATGGTGCATATCAGCAAGCTGCGGGACAAGCTGGAGCAGGAGTTGGGCGACAAGCTGATTATTACGGTTTGGGGGGTCGGCTATAAAATTGAGGGGTAACATCGCGTTGCGCATCATTGCCCGAAATATGATGCATTTTGTGCTGAGCGGCATTTTGGCGATCATCTCCGTTTATTTTCTAATATGGTTAGCCGATACGTTGACGAGCGGATATAACGATCTGCGTTACTGGGTTTACCGGCTGTTGAGTGTTACGGGCAGAGAAATTCCTGTAGTGACGATCGGCATTTTATTGTTCGTTGTTTATTTTTGCATCTTTCAATGGCGCTATTACCGTTACGCCGGCCAAATGAGCCGTTCGATTCATCATATTTCAGAAGGCCATTTCAATGAGACGATAGCGGTTCAAGCCCAGCACCCGCTCGGTCATATCGCAAGAGACACGAATATGCTGATCGATAAGCTGAAAAATTCATTGGAGGACGAGCGGCGTGCGGAGCAAACAAAAAATGAACTCATTACGAACGTGTCCCACGACTTGCGGACGCCGCTTACATCGGTGCTCGGTTATCTGGGGCTGATTGTGCAGGATCGCTATCGCGATGAGGTTGAACTGCGTCATTACGTGCAAATCGCTTATGAAAAATCGCAGCGTCTTCATGTGCTGATACAGGATTTATTCGAATATACAAGAATGCGCCATGACGCCATTCCTTTAAAAATGGTCCAATTCAGCTTGAACGAAATGCTCGGCCAGCTGCTCGTCCAATTTCATCCGCAGCTGGAGCAATCGCAAATGGAAGCAAGCTTTACCAGCAAGGAGAAAGATTTGGCGGTAACGGGAGATCCCGCTAAACTTGTGCGCGTGTTTGAGAACCTGTTGTCTAACGCTATCACATACGGACACGAAGGCCGGCGGGTTGATATTCGGCTTTGGCGGGAGCGGGACGCAGCAGTTGTTGAGATCGTCAATTACGGCGAACCGATATCGGCGGTCGATCTTCCGTATTTGTTCGACCGCTTCTATCGGATTGACAAATCCCGTACGGCGGAGAAGACAAGCGGCGGTTCCGGGCTGGGGCTGGCGATTGCAAAAAGTATTGTAGAGAGGCATCGCGGCACGATCATCGCCGCGAGTGACTCCCAGTCCACAAGCTTTACCGTCAGGCTGCCGATGACGCTGCCGGAACCTAGGTCGAACGAACTTACTGGCAACGGCAACGGCAACGGCAACGGCAACGGCACTGACGCTGGCGTTGGCGTTGGCATTAATGAAAAGATGTCCTGAACATCTTAATGGTTTTTTAAGTTTTTTTTATGGTTTCGTTACAATCCCCTTAAAATGCTGCTCTTACAATAAGAGCAGACATTAGAAAGGGGATTTTTTTTATGACAAAAATACAAATGCGCAGGGGAACAGGTTTCCTTCTTTTTATTGCCGGGGCGATTATTTTTGGGGTTACGGGGTTGAAATGGATCGACGCTTCCGGATGGACAGGCGTAGAGGCTCCTGAAATTGCCGCCACCGCCTCTATATTACTGGATGCCGAGACAGGAGAGGTGCTGTATGAGCACAATGCCGGTGAGGCGCTGCCTCCTGCGAGCATGTCGAAGATGATGACCGAACTGATCGTGCTCGACTTCGTCAACGACGGCAAGCTGAAATGGAGCGACGTCGTCGATACAAGCGGTTACGCAGCCGAAGCGCCTGGAGCGCAAATCGGTTTCGGGGCGGGCGAGCGCTGGTCGGTTAGAGAGCTGTTCGAAGCGACGGCTGTTCATTCTTCGAACGATGCGGTGATTGCGCTTGCCGAACACATTGCAGGTTCTGAAGCAGAGTTTGTGAAGCTGATGAACAAGCGGGCCAAAGAAATCGGATTGTCGAAACATGCTGTCTTCGGCAATGCGACGGGGTTGAGTCGCACTGATCTTGCGGCGTTTCCGCAAGCGTCGTCCGAGCGGGATACGGTGCTGACGGCGAAGGATACGGCGGTGCTTGCTCGTTTTCTAATTAAGAAATACCCGGAAGTATTGGACGTTACGGCGAAGGGCAGCGTCAAGCTGGCAAGACTGGATTCAAATCTGCCGTCGACCAATCAAATGCTGAATGGCAAACCGTTCGCGTTCCCAGGCAGTGACGGTTTGAAGACGGGGTATACCGAACGGGCGGGTTATTGCTTTACCGGCACGGTTGTGCAGAATGGACGACGGTTGATATCGGTCGTGATGGGAGCCGAGACGGCGGAAAGCCGATTCATGGAGACGTCCAAGCTGATGCAATACGGCTTTTACAACAGCAAATGGGATGCATGGAAAGCTGATCTGGCCTCAAAGATCGGTTTCTAATCGAATATCTCATCATGTCATATTCATGTTATGTATTTTCATAAAAATGGTTATTATTTTATACAATTAATAAATATGTTATCTAATCTTACACAAAACCATTTACTTCCTTTTGTGGGCTGTCTATAATGAAACTAATCTGGCCGAGAGGTGAAAGGATGCAACTGACGGAACGCGAGAAAGAGAAGCTGCTCATTACAATTGCCGCAGATTTGGCGAAAAGGCGAATGAACCGGGGCGTTAAGCTCAACTATCCGGAAAGCGTCGCCTACATCACTTCGGAAATTATGGAAGGCGCACGCGACGGAATGACCGTAGCCCAGCTGATGGAGTACGGAACCCGCATTCTTACGCGCGATCAGGTGATGGAAGGAATTCCAGAAATGATCCAGGAGGTTCAGGTGGAAGCGACGTTTCCAGACGGGACGAAGCTGGTCACCGTCCATCATCCGATTGGCGGATAGCCATCGTCGCTTGCGAAGGAGGAAAGGTATGATTCCAGGACAATACCGGACGGCTTCAGGAACAATCGAGTTGAACGCCGGACGTAAGACGATCCAGGCTGTCGTTGTGAACACCGGCGACCGGCCGGTACAGGTCGGCTCGCATTATCATTTTTTCGAAGTGAACCGGGCGTTGAAGTTTGATCGGGAGGCTGCATTCGGTATGCGCTTGCATATTCCTGCAGGAACGGCGGTCCGCTTTGAGCCGGGCGAAGAAAAACCGGTCACGCTGGTCGAGCTGGGAGGAAGCAAGAAGAGCTACGGCTTGAATGGCTTGACGCGAGGAAAGGCTGAGCATGGGGCGATGCCCGAAGAGGTTCGCTTGCGCCTGGCCGCATGGGAAGGAGCGGGCGAATGAGCGGAATGGACAGGAAAAGCTATGCGGCCATGTTCGGTCCAACGACGGGGGACGCCGTCCGGCTGGCGGATACAGGGCTGTGGGCGGAGGTTGAACGAGACTATACCGTTTACGGGGACGAATGCAAGTTCGGCGGAGGAAAAGTCATTCGCGACGGCATGGGTCAATCGAGCGGTGCTTTGCGAGATGAAGGCGTGCTGGATACGCTCATTACGAACGCCGTCATCATCGATCATTGGGGCATTGTGAAAGCCGATATCGGCATTAAGGACGGCCATATCGTCGGAATCGGCAAAGCTGGCAATCCCGATATTATGGACGGCGTGTCCCCGAATATGATCGCGGGGGCAAGCACGGAGGTCATTGCCGGAGAAGGCAAGATTGTAACGGCCGGCGGCATCGACTCGCATATCCATTTTATTTGTCCGCAGCAGATTGAGACGGCGCTCTCTTCCGGCGTTACGTCGATGATTGGCGGCGGCACGGGACCGGCTACAGGGACGAACGCGACGACGGTTACCCCGGGCAAATGGCATATGAAGCGAATGCTTGAGGCGGCCGAGCAATTCCCAATGAATATCGGATTTACCGGCAAAGGCAACGCTTCTTTTATGGGACCGCTTGTTGAGCAGATCGAAGCGGGTGCCATCGGTCTCAAGCTGCACGAGGATTGGGGCACAACGCCGGCGGCGATTGACGCCTGCTTGCAGGCGGCGGACCAGTACGATATTCAAGTGGCGATTCATACCGATACGCTGAACGAAGCGGGCTTTGTTGAGGATACGCTGGCTGCGATCGGCGGGCGGACGATACATACGTATCATACCGAAGGGGCGGGAGGCGGCCATGCTCCCGATATTATTGTGGCGGCTGCTGAGCTGAACGTGCTGCCGTCTTCTACGAATCCGACCCGGCCTTTTACGATCAATACGATCGAGGAGCATCTTGACATGCTGATGGTGTGCCATCATCTGGACAGTCGCATTCCAGAGGACGTTGCGTTCGCTGATTCGCGCATACGGCCGGAGACGATCGCAGCGGAAGATATATTGCATGACATGGGCGTGTTCAGCATGATCAGCTCCGATTCGCAGGCAATGGGACGGGTCGGCGAAGTCATCATTCGTACCTGGCAGACCGCTGATAAGATGAAAAGCCAGCGCGGACCGCTTGTTCCCGATACGGAAGGTAACGATAACTTCCGCATCAAACGGTACATCGCCAAATATACGATCAACCCGGCGATCACGCATGGCATTTCTCATCTTGTCGGCTCAATCGAGCCTGGCAAATTCGCCGACCTTGTCGTGTGGAATCCGATGTTTTTCGGCGTTAAGCCCGATTTGGTGCTTAAGGGCGGCAGCATCGCTTTTGCCCAAATGGGCGACCCGAATGCGTCCATACCGACGCCGCAGCCGGTATTCGGAAGGCCAATGTTCGCTTCTTTCGGTAAAGCGGTGACGCAAAGCTCAATTACATTCGTTTCGCAAGCGGCGTACGATCGCGGCATTGCCGAGGAGCTTGGACTGCACAAGCGGATCGAGCCGGTGCGGGGCTGCAGGACCGTAACAAAGAAGGATATGATCCACAACGACGCGACTCCGGCAATCGCGGTTGATCCGGAAACCTACAAGGTAACAGTCGATGACGAGCCTATCACCTGCGAGCCTGCAGATGTGCTGCCGATGGCGCAGCGGTACTTTTTATTTTAGAAGGAGCGGATGCGCGCAGTGGATACTCGGAGTTCTTGGCTCGCGATGCAGCAGCTGCTTGATTCCGCGCTTCCGATCGGTGGCTTCTCCCATTCATTTGGGCTGGAGACGATGGTGCAGGAAGGGCGAATTTCTACAGTTACGCAGCTTTACGAATATGCCGCTGCGATGATGGAGCAAAGCTGGGCGACGTCGGATGCGATGGCGGTTCGAGCAGTCTACAGAGATGGACCTCGCGGCGACTGGCCGCGGCTGTGGGCGGTTGAGCGGCTTGTTCATACGCAGCGAATCGGGGCGGAAACAAGAAGCGGCGCCGAGAAAATGGGGCGAAGGCTGCTGCAGCTTGCGGGCGCGATCTATCCTCAGTTGGATTGGACGGCGCTATCTAATGCGAGCAAGAAGGGAGAGTGCTTGACCACTCACCCGCTCGTACACGGTTACGTTTGTTGGCGGCTGGGGGTCAGCGAGCGGCAGGCGATTGAAGGCTACTTGTACGCCTGCATCGTCACTTGCGTGAACAGCGCGCTGAGGCTCATGTCGATGGGGCAGACGGAAGGACAGCAAGTGATTGCCAGACTGCTGGAGCGGACGCCGGCTGCGGCGGACGCTGCTATGCTTCTTGAGCCGGAGGATGCTTACGCGAATATGCCAATGGCGGAACTGGCAATGATCCGGCATGAAACGCTCTACTCCCGATTATTTATGTCATAGTGGGCAACAATTGCAGCGATTGTATAGAAGCAAGGCATGAAACGGTTTTTCTATCTTTTTATAACCATAATGGAGGGATTGTCATGTGCGAAGGCCAAGGACATACGCATCAGCAATGGGAGAAACCGGAGATCGACGCTTCGCGTCCGATTCGTATTGGGATTGGAGGACCGGTCGGATCGGGGAAAACGGCGCTGGTCGAGCAATTGTCCCGCAAGCTTAGCGGTAAATATAGCGTTGCGGTCATTACAAACGATATCTATACAAAGGAAGATGCCCGTATTTTGGCTGCTACCGGCGTGCTGCCCGAGGAACGAATTCTTGGCGTGGAAACGGGCGGCTGTCCGCATACGGCGATTCGTGAAGACGCTTCGATGAATTTTGAAGCGATTGAGGAGCTGGAGAGCCGTTTCGAGAAGCTGGACCTTATTTTTATCGAAAGCGGCGGGGACAATTTGGCTGCTGCGTTCAGTCCAGAGCTGGTTGATCGCTTTATTTACATTATCGACGTGGCGCAAGGAGAAAAAATTCCTCGCAAGGGCGGTCCCGGCATTATGCGGTCCGACCTGCTCGTCATTAATAAAATCGATCTGGCTCCGTTCGTTGGTGCGAGCCTTGAGGTAATGGATGCCGATTCGAAAAAAATGCGCGGCGACCGTCCGTTTATTTTCTCCAACATGTTCGGGGGCGACGGCGTCGACGATATCGTCGGCTGGCTGGAGCATGAAATCGCCCATGCGCGCGGCGTCGAGCATTCGCATATCGTTCAGCTCGGCTCTATCCCGCATCGCCATTAAGCGATGGCCAACAACGCATCTTGGGAGAGGACGCCCGGCGCAGCGAATGCCCCCAGAACGTCCGTGCTTCGCGCGAGATTTCGAAGAAGCGGACATATGACGACCCTGGCTGAGAAATACCATACGGCGCCGATAAAAATCGCAAAAGCTTTTCCGCTTGCGAGCGAGCTCGGCGTAATCGTCATGGATGTGTCGCCGGGGCTGTTAGAAGGAGACCGTTACGACTTCTCTTGGCATGCGGAAGCAGGGTCTTCAGCATTCATTACGAACCAATCGTATACGAAAATTCACCCCTGCCTACCTGAAGGGGGAGCGTCCATGCGCCAAACGTTCGAGCTTGGCGAAGGCGCGGTGATCGAGCATATGCCCGAGCCGATCATGCTTTATAAAGACGCGCGCTTCAGCGGCGAGACTATCGTCCGGCTGTCGCCGGGAGCGGTCTGGATGCAAGCCGAGGTGCTCTGTCCTGGACGGACGCTGCGCGGAGAACAGTTTCAATATAGGGAGCTGCGCAGCTCTCTATCTGTCTATTACGAAGACGAGCTTATCTTCGCTCAACGCCAGCTGATCGATCCCGTTCGTCAGCGGCTTGCCGTGCCGGGCTGCTGGGAGGAGATGACGCATACGGCGACGTTCTATCTCTTTTCCGACCGGAATTTCGCAGTGCTTTTGGACGCGGTGAAAGAGCGGCTTGAGTCGCTGCCTTCTTTCGGCCCGCACCGTGTAGCGGCGGGAGCATCCGCAACGTTTCGTCACGGTATAGCGGTTGTCGCGGCTTCTACGGCCGCTTGGCCGCTTCAACAAGCGATGCGACTTGTATGGGACGTATCGCGGCAAGTGGCGCTCGGACGGCAGCCCTCTGCCTTTCTTAGAAGCTGAATCTCGCATTTTCTGGAAACTTCTTTTAATGAAGCAACTTGGCTGTTTCAGAAAAAAACGGTATAGTTGAATTAATGACTATATACGGTGAGGGAAGCGAATGGATGAGCAGATGACAAGCAAATACGAGAAGCTGAAAGAAATGGACGAGGCGTTCCGGATGCTTCGCAGGCTTATTAATGCGGAATACAACCGTTTTAACGTACATGGTTTGGGGATGACCGAAGGCAAAATGGTGCTGCTGCTGGACGAGAAAGGGCCTCAAAAGGCTTCGGTGATGGCGGAAATGCTGCGAATAACGAGCGGAGCCGTAACGGGTATTGCCGACCGGTTGATCGAGCACGGCTATATTAGCCGTGGCAGAAGCGAGCATGATCGCCGAATTGTTCTGCTGGAGATAACGGAAGAGGGCCGGCAGCTGGTAGGGTACATTCTCGAAATGCGTGAACGGGTGATGCTGAAGCTGTATGACGGCTTCGAGCTCGAGGAAATGTCTGTTGCGACGGACATGTTTCTGCGTATGAGCGCCAATCTGGAGAAAAAGTGCAAAGATTAATTATCCGCCTGATCGATCCGTCTCCGGAAGATCAGGTTTTTCGTATTATTAGGTCAGCCAGAATGTTCTGGTTGGCCTTTTTTAATTGGTCGTTATACGATGGCGGTAGCCGGGAGAACGAAGCGGTTT